>NZ_RZRX01000207.1:0-11625 GCF_003997405.1 Mesorhizobium sp. M2A.F.Ca.ET.042.01.1.1 | reverse complement strand
CTCCCCCTCTCCGTCTCGGCTTCGCCGAGCCACCTCTCCCCCACTTCGTGGGGGCGAGGAACCTTCATCCTGCGGCGTTTGCGCTCTTCCCCTCGCACCCTCATTCGCGTACACGCCGGGCCAAATCCCGCCACATCAGCGCAGTTTCCCGGACCGTCCCATGATCCGTCTCGAAAACATCGGCAAGCAGAACGGCCGACAGATCGTCTTCATCGAAGCCTCGGCCGCCTTGCAGAAGGGCGAGAAGGTCGGGCTGGTCGGCCCGAACGGCGCCGGCAAGACGACCTTGTTCCGCATGATCATCGGTGAGGAGCAGCCGGACGAGGGCCAGGTCTCGGTCGATCGCGGCGTCACCATCGGCTATTTCAGCCAGGATGTCGGTGACATGGAAGGCATGAGCGCCGTCGCCGAGGTCATGGAAGGCGCCGGGCCGGTGAGCGCGGTGGCGGCCGAGATGCGCGAGCTCGAGCACGCCATGGGTGATCCCGAGCGCGCCGACGAGATGGACGCAATCATCGAGCGCTACGGCGAGTTGCAGCACCGGTTCGAGGAGCTCGACGGCTATGCGCTGGACGGCCGCGCGCGCGAGGTTCTCGACGGCCTCGGCTTTTCCCAGGAGATGATGGACGGCGACGTCGCAAAACTCTCCGGCGGCTGGAAGATGCGCGTGGCGCTCGCCCGCATTCTCCTGATGCGGCCCGACGTCATGCTGCTCGACGAGCCGTCGAACCATCTCGATCTCGAAAGCCTGATCTGGCTCGAGAAATTCCTGAAGGACTATGACGGCGCGCTTTTGATGACCTCGCACGACCGCGAGTTCATGAACCGCATCGTCAACAAGATCATCGAGATCGATGCCGGCGCGCTCACCTCCTACTCGGGCAATTACGAATTCTACCAGGAGCAGCGGGCTCTCGCCGACAAGCAGTTGCAGGCGAAGTTCGAGCGCCAGCAGGCTATGCTGGCCAAGGAGATCGCCTTCATCGAGCGCTTCAAGGCGCGCGCCTCGCACGCCGCCCAGGTGCAGAGCCGGGTGAAGAAGCTCGACAAGATCGACCGCGTCGAGCCGCCGAAGCGCCGCCAGACGGTGGCCTTCGAATTCCAGCCGGCGCCCCGCTGCGGCGAGGACGTGGCGACGCTGAAAGGCATTCACAAATCCTATGGAAGCCGCTCGATCTATTCCGGCCTCGACTTCCAGATCCGCCGCCGCGAGCGCTGGTGCGTGATGGGCGTCAACGGCGCCGGCAAGTCGACGCTGCTGAAGCTGGTCGCCGGCGCCTCGGAGCCGGACGAGGGCTCCGTCGCGCGCGGCCCGAGCGTCAAGATGGGCTATTTCGCCCAGCACGCCATGGAACTGCTCGACGGCGAGCGCACCGTCTTCCAGACGCTGGAGGACAATTTTCCGCAGGCCGGCCAGGCGCCGCTGCGCGCGCTTGCCGGCTGCTTCGGCTTTTCCGGCGACGAGATCGAGAAGAAGTGCCGCGTGCTGTCGGGAGGCGAGAAGGCCCGCCTGGTGATGGCGCTGATGCTGTTCGATCCGCCCAACCTTCTGGTGCTCGACGAGCCGACCAACCACCTCGACATCACCACCAAGCAGATGCTGATCGAGGCGCTGTCGCAATATGAAGGCACGATGCTCTTCGTCTCGCATGATCGCCACTTCCTGGCGGCGCTGTCGAACCGCGTGCTGGAGCTCACGCCCGATGGCATCCACACCTATGGCGGCGGCTACACCGAATATGTCGCGCGCACCGGCCAGGAAGCGCCGGGGCTGAGAGGGTAGGGCGTTACAGCGCGTCGTAGACGGCGTCGATCAGCACCTTGCGGCGAGGGTCCACATCGTCGAACCCCAGCATGCGGTTGGTGACATAGCCGAATCCCAAGCCGAAGCCGGGATCGGCAAAGCCTATGGCGCCGCCCCAGCCGCTGTGGCCGAAGCTTTGCGGCGACGCGCGGCCGGCATAGACGGGATCCTCGATCTGATAGCCGGCGGCGAAGGCGGCCGGCAGCGCGAAGCTGTCGTCCATGCCACGAAAGCGTGGCCTCGCGGCCTCCTCGATCGCCGCGCGACCGATCAGGCGCTTGCCTTCAAAGGTTCCGCCCGCCGCCATCAGCCCATAGATGCGGGCCAGCGCATGCGCCGTGGACTGGCCGTTCCCGCCCGGCACCTCGGCGGCGCGCCAGGCGCGGTCGTTGGGTGCCAGGGCGCGCGGCGTCGGGTTGTCGCATGCATGGGGAAAGGGCGAGGCGCGCACGAACTCGACCCATTCCGAAGCCTTCGGGCCTTCGATCATCTCGGCGGCTCGGAAATCTTCCATTTGCGGCAGGCCGACATGAAAATCGGCCCCGAGCGGGCCGGCGATCTCTTCCGCGATGAAGCGGCCGACGCTGCGCCCGTCGACGCGCCGCAGCACCTCGCCGGCTAGTTGGCCGTAGCTGAGCGCATGATAGACGCAGCGGCTGCCGGGCTCCCACAGCGGCGCCATGGCGGCAAGCGCATCGACATAGGGTGTCCAGGCGAGCAGGCCCGCCTCGTCCATCGGGACCGCGAGGCCGTTCAACCCGGACTGGTGCGACATGACCTGGTCGAGCGGGATGCGCTCCTTGCCGCCGGCCGCGAATTCCGGCCAATAGCGCGCGACTGGCGCGGCATAGTCCAGCTTGCCGCGCTCGACCAACATCGCGATTGCCAGTGCGACGACTCCCTTGGTGCAAGACCAGACATTGATCAGCGTGTCACGCCGCCAGGGGCGGGTGCGCGCGGCATCCGCATGACCGCCCCAAAGCTCGACGACGGTCTTGCCGTCGGCCACGACCGAGACGCCGCCGCCATGTTCGAGGCCTTCAGCGAAACACCAGGCGAACGCGTCGCGCACGCCGGCGAAACGCGGATCGCAGAAGCCTTCTATAGCCATGCGCGGATTCCCACCAAATTCGCCTCAGCCGAAAAGCTTGATCACAAAGCCGCTGAACCAGGCAAGCTGCGCCGCGTGGTGGGCTTCCATCAGCCGGTCCTGCTCGTCCCGGTCCTGCGCGCCGAGCGTTCCATAGGGCGCGCCTTGCCGCTCCTGCCAGCGCCTGAAGCCTGTCGGGCCTTGCTCGGCGTGGAACTGCAAGGCGTAGGTCTTCTCGCCGATGCGGAACGCCTGGTTGGGAAAAATCTCGCTCGAGGCGAGGTGCACCGCGCCGTACGGCAGGTCGAAGGTGTGGAAATGGTTCTGCGGCAGGAAGAGCGGCCGATCGAGGAAGTCGCCGGCCTCCGCCGTCGGCGTGATCTGGAAATAGCCGAACTCCCTGATGCCGCTTTCCATCGGGCGGACATCGGCGCCGAGATACCAGGCGATCTGCTGCGCGCCCTGGCAGATGCCGAGCAGCGGCAGGTCGTTGTCCAGGCAATGCTCGATCAGCGCGGCTTCCTCGTTCAGGAAGGGATGCTTGTCGGTGTCGAAAACGTTGAACGGACCGCCATAGATCACGGCGCCGTCGACGGAGCCGAGATCGATCGCCTCGCCCTTGAACGGCATCGCGGTCGTGACCGTATGGCCGTTCGCCTCAAGCGTCGTCTGAACATGATCGTCGCCCGGTTCTTCCGAGTGCCTGACCAGAACAATGCGCTTCATCGGAGCTCCTGCCGCTCACTTCGCGAGAACCACGATAGAGCTTAGCGAGTCGTTGGCAATGTGCCAGCTCTGGTCGTTTGGCGCCGGCGCCTTTCCATTCGTCATTCTCGGGCTTGACCCGAGAATCCATGCCGTGACACATGCCGTAGAGCTCAACGGTGCAGAATTCTGTAACCGTTGCAATGCCTTAGCGTTATGGCATGGATCCTAGGGTCTGCGCGCGTCGCTCCGCTCCTTGCTTCGCCCTAGGATGACGAGGCGTGGGCGCGCATCTCGGTATGGGCTCATCACCCCTTCGCCAAGCCGCGATCGATCAGCCGCGCCAGACGTGCCGAGAAGGCCTTGGCGTCGGCCGGCTTGTCGCCATCGAGCACGCGCGCTTCGTCGTAGAGCAGATGCGCGGCGTCTTCCTTGAACGCCTTGTCGTCGTCGCCGAGCTTTGCCAGCGCCGCCACGCGCTCATGGCGCGGGTTGATCTCGAGGATCGGCTTGGCAGCCTTGTCGAGCCGGCCGGCGGCGTTGAGCAGGCGCTCGAACTGGCGGTCCGGGCCATGTTCTGGCGCGACGAGGCAGACGGCGCTTTCGGTCAGCCGGTCGGAGGCCTTCACGTCCGACACCTCGTCGCCGAGCGTCGTCTTCACGAAGGCGAGGAAGGCGGCAATGTCCGACGATGTCTCGGCATCAGGCTTCGCCGCATCGTCGGGCAGCGGGATGTCGGCAAGCTCCGCCGCGCCCTGCGTCACCGACTTGAACGGCTTGCCGTCGAATTCCGGCGTCATCGTCACCCAGAAACTGTCGACCGGGTCGGTAAGCAAAAGCACCTCGATGCCGCGCGCGCGAAACCCCTCGAGTTGCGGCGAAGCCTCCAGCCGAGCGCGGTCGTCGCCGGCCATGAAGAAAATCGCCTTCTGGCCTTCCTTCATCGCGCCGACATAGTCGGCAAGGCTGCGCCAGCCTTCGCCGGAAGCGGTCGAGCGGAAGCGCGCAAGCTTCAGCAGCTGCTCGCGCCGCTCGTAATCCTCATAGAGACCTTCCTTGAGGACGACGCCGAAATTCTCCCAGACCTTGGCATAGGTTTCGGCGTCGTTTTCGGCAGTCTTGGCAAGGTCGCCGAGAACGCGGTTGGTCACGCCCTTGCGGATCGCGGCGAGCAGCGGGCTTTCCTGGATCATCTCCCGCGAGACGTTGAGCGGCAGGTCGGCGGAATCGACCAGGCCGCGCACGAAGCGCAAATAGCGCGGCAGGAGATCGGCATCGTCGGTGATGAAGACGCGCCGCACATAAAGCTTCATGCGGCCCTTGCGATCCTGGTCGAACAGGTCGAACGGCCGCGATCCGGGCACGAAGGCGAGCACGTTGTATTCCTGCCGTCCCTCGGCGCGGAAATGGATGGTCGAGGCCGGCTCATCATATTGGCCGGCGACGCTGCGGTAGAAGTCGGTATATTCCTCAGGCTTGATTTCGCTCTTCTGCCGCACCCACAGCGCCGTTCCGTCGGCGATGTCGCGCGGCTCGGCGCCGGGCTTCTCGACAAGCGTGATCGGCACCGGCACATGGCCCGACTGCGACTTCGCCAGCCCTTCGAGCCGGTATGGCGTGGTGTAGGAGGTGGCGTCCTCCATCAGATGCAGCACCACGCGCGTGCCGCGCTTGGGCGCCGCCTCGTTCGGGATCGGCGCGATTTCATAGGTGCCCTTGCCGTCGGACGACCAGCGGAAGGCCTCGTCGCTGCCGGCCTGGCGGCTGATCACGTCGACCCGGTCGGCGACCATGAAGGCCGAGTAGAAGCCGACGCCGAACTGGCCGATGAGCTGCGTGTCCTCCGCCGCCTTGCCGGCCTCGACGCGCTCCATGAAGGCGCGCGTGCCGGAGCGCGCGATGGTGCCCAGCGCTTCCGCCATCTCGTCGCGGCTCATGCCAATGCCGTTATCCTCGACGGAAAGCTGCTTATTGTCCGGGTCGGCGGCAATCGTGATGCGCGGCTTCGGATCGTCGCCCAGAAGCTCGGGCCGGCTCACCGCCTCGAAGCGAAGCTTCTCGCACGCATCCGCCGCGTTGGAGATCAGCTCGCGCAGGAAAACATCCCGGTCTGAATAGACCGAATGCACCATCATGTGCAGCAGCCGCGAGACGTCCGCCTCGAATGTCCTGGTTTCCGCCGTCTTGGTGTCCGTCGTCATTCAAAATTCCTGGGTTGGTCGTTTGTCCGCCGCGCCAACACGCGCCGGGCTTCGAATCTTCAGCTATTGTTGCTTGTGCCATTGCTGCTTGTGGATGCGCGCCCTGCCAGCGCCGCGGGCGCCAGCGAGACCATGTCGGGCGCCAGAATATCGTGGCGGCGGGCGAAGGCAACAAGGGTTGCCCGCACTGTCTCGGCGTCGATCTCGCCGGCAATGCCGGCTTTGCAGGCATTGAGCGCGATCGTATGCGCGCTGCTCCTGCTCGCCGCCGGCCAATCCTGCAGCAGGGCATAGGCTTCCGCCACCGTCTCCAGCCGCGCCGGCAAGCCCATGCCGACAAGCACCGTGACAGGCTCTTCAAAGCGGTCGTGGTTCATGGTCTGGACCCTCTTTCGGGTGGATGCCCACGGTGCCCGGGCGAAGCCCCCCGGCCAGCATATGTCGGCGCGGGTAGGGCGGTTGCAGGACGATGCTATGCGGCCGCGGCTGGCCTATGCCGGGGAAGGCCTGCACATTGACCAGGCCCGCCGGCGTGCTGTGCGTGGCCGAACTTTGCTGGCTCAGGCGCGGCGGCGGCAGAGCGCTATGCGCCTTGACCAGGGCTTCGATCCAGGCGGCGACCGCCAGCGGCACCGGGGCGCGCCCCTCGATCCAGCGCGTCGCATCAGTCCTGGAACAGCCAAGCTCCTGCGCAAGGTCGCCGGCGTCCCATCGCAAGCTTCTCAAGCATTCCCGCAAGCGTCCTGCAATCATGGCAATCGCAATTCCCTTCGCCCAAATCCCATCGCGACATAGTTGGACGGACCCCGCCGTGGCGGGGCCGATTTCGCTCAGCTTCGCGCCGATGTTTCGGTGGCCGACACCTGCTGCGCGGCAAGGAACATCAGCGTCGAGGCGACGGTCCGCCGGTTCCATCCGGCGGCTTCGGCCGCGTCGAGCAGGCCTGCCAGCAGCGGCTTCAGCACGCTCCGGCATTCGGCTTCATAGGCGAGGAATTCGCTTGCCGAATGTGTCGGCGCGGGGATCGAGCCATCTGCGCTCATCATGTCCATAACGGCCTCCCAAGTTTTGGCGGAACGCCCGCTCCCGTTGACGGGAGCGGGCTCTCGTCAGCGTCTCAGAAGTCCATGCCGGCGCCGGCCGGCACGGCCGGGGCGGCTTCCTTCTTCGGCTTTTCGGCTACCATCGCCTCGGTGGTGACGAGCAGACCGGCGACCGAAGCGGCATCCTGCAGCGCGGTGCGCACCACCTTGGCGGGGTCGATCACACCCTGCTTGTAGAGATCGCCATACTCGCCAGTCTGGGCGTTCCAGCCAAAGGCGAAGTCGGTCTTCTCGCGCAGCTTGCCGACGATGATCGAGCCTTCCGATCCGGCATTCTCGGCGATCTGGCGCGCCGGAGCCTCGATCGCGCGCCGCACGATGTCGACACCGTATCTCTGGTCGGGATTGTCGACTGCAACCGCGTCGAGCGCCTTGGCCGCCCTGAGCAGGGCAACGCCGCCGCCGGGCAGGATGCCTTCCTCGACCGCGGCGCGCGTGGCGTGCAGCGCATCGTCGACGCGATCCTTCTTCTCCTTGACCTCGACTTCCGTCGCGCCGCCGACGCGGATCACCGCGACGCCGCCGGCGAGCTTGGCAAGCCGCTCCTGCAGCTTCTCGCGATCATAGTCGGAGGTGGTCTCCTCGATCTGGGCCTTGATCTGCGTGACGCGGCCCTGGATCTCCTCCTTCTTGCCGGCGCCGTCAACGATGGTGGTGTTCTCCTTCTCGATCGCGACCTTCTTGGCGCGGCCGAGCATCTCCAGCGTGACGTTCTCCAGCTTGATGCCGAGATCCTCGCTGATGGCCGTGCCGCCGGTCAGGATGGCGATGTCCTCCAGCATGGCCTTGCGGCGGTCGCCGAAGCCCGGAGCCTTGACGGCGGCGACCTTCAGCCCGCCGCGCAGCTTGTTGACCACCAGCGTCGCCAGAGCCTCGCCCTCGACATCCTCGGCGATGATCAGCAGCGGCTTGCCCGACTGGACGACGGCCTCGAGCACGGGAAGCAGCGCCTGCAGGTTACCGAGCTTCTTCTCATGGATCAGCACATAGGGCTCGTCGAGCTCGACGCGCATCTTGTCCTGGTTGGTGATGAAGTAGGGCGAGAGATAACCGCGGTCGAACTGCATGCCTTCGACGACTTCCAGCTCGGTCTCGGCGGTCTTGGCTTCCTCGACGGTGATGACGCCTTCGTTGCCGACCTTTTCCATGGCCTCGGCCAGGAAGCGGCCGATCTCGGCGTCGCCATTGGCCGAGATGGTGCCGACCTGGGCGATCTCGTCGTTTCTGGTGATCTTGCGCGCGTTGGTCTTGAGTTCGGCGACCACCGCATCCACCGCTTTGTCGATGCCGCGTTTCAGATCCATCGGGTTCATGCCCGAGGCGACCGCCTTGGCGCCTTCGCGAACGATCGCTTGGGCAAGCACGGTGGCAGTCGTGGTGCCGTCGCCGGCGAGGTCATTGGTCTTCGAGGCGACTTCGCGGACCATCTGGGCGCCCATGTTCTCGAACTTGTCCTCAAGCTCGATCTCCTTGGCGACGGTGACGCCGTCCTTGGTGATGCGCGGGGCGCCGAACGACTTGTCGATGACGACGTTGCGGCCCTTGGGACCAAGCGTCACCTTCACCGCGTCGGCGAGGATGTTGACACCGCGCAGCATGCGCTCGCGGGCGTCGGAATGGAATTTGACTTCCTTGGCAGCCATTGGATCACTCCTTGTCTAGGCAGCTTTCATTGACTGGGTTGCGGTTTGATCGAAGCCCCGGTCAGGCGGCTTTCTTCAGCGTCGCGGCCTGTTCGATCACGCCCATCACATCGCTTTCCTTCATGATGAGCAGGTCCTCGCCGTTGAGCTTGATCTCGGTGCCCGACCACTTGCCGAACAGGATGCGGTCGCCGACCTTCAGGTCGAGGGCTACGAGCTTGCCGCTCTCGTCGCGGGCGCCCGGGCCGACGGCGATGACTTCGCCTTCCTGCGGCTTTTCCTTGGCTGTGTCGGGGATGATGATGCCGCCGGCCGTCTTCTCCTCGGCCTCGATGCGGCGGACGAGCACGCGGTCATGCAGTGGACGGAACGTCATATCGTTCTCCTTCAGGACAAACAGATTGCGAGAGGTCCCTCCGCTCCGGACCGGAGGACCGGAGCGGGGCTCGCGACCCTTTCGGCGTCGCGCGCATGTCGAGCTAATTTTGCCTTCTTCTACTTTCAAGGGGGTGCCAAAAAAAATTTTGGCACTCTCGATCGTCGAGTGCTAGCGTGCTGAAAACATGCGGTAAATTGGGTCGCTCCGACAAAGGAAAGGCTTGAATTCGCGATTGAGCTGAACAAGATTATCGGCGCCCGGCAGCGCCGGACCGTTGAGAAATTTGGAACCCGAACCAAGGAGTTTTTGGAGACGGAGGACAGAAATGGACCGACAGACGCTCTCGCCGATCATTCCTTCCCTTGCTCCCGAAATATCAGACCTTTCGCTCGACCGGCTGCTGTCGCCGGCCAGCCATTTTCAGCACCCGCGCGATGTGCTGGAGGACGGCTCGCTCGACATATGGGAAAAGCGGGCGATCCTTTCGTCCTGGGCATCCGACGCCTGCGCCGTGGAATCGATGCCGGCGCTGCGCCAGCCGCCGGGGGCCGAGCGGCCGGTCTCCTTCGACGACATCATGGATGCGCTGCGCCGACTCGACGCAACCGCCCCGTCGCCCAGCGGCCCTGCCGATGACGACCACCGGCAGCTGGTCGACCGGCTGAGCGCGTGAGGGCGCAAGGCGATGGCGAGCACGGTCAGCTGGGAATTCCGCTTGCAGATGAATGGCTATGGCCTGACCACTGCCGAGATCCATTATCATCTGCCCGACCATCCCAGCCTGCTGCAGCTTTACGTCTGGCAGGACTATGATCTCGCCCCGGATTTCCCCATGCTGAGGGGTTTTCTGGGCTTTTGGGAACGCGAGTTGGCGGGCGCCTTGCATTCCGTCCGGGTTGCCCACCATCGGCTCATCAGGCCATCGGAATGGCGGGCCGTGGACGGGATCATCCCGATCCATTGAAGATCAGCTCCATCAAGGCGGTCGTGTTGTGCGGCCGCCTTCCATCATTGCCTGCCCGCGCGCGAAGAGGGGGCTTTTCACGACCTTGAAGGTGGCTTCGGGTTGGGCCCTTGACGTCCCGGATTTGAATTCCCAGATGGATTTTGCCGGTGCTTTGAGAGACCGGCAAAGGTCAAGGAGCGCCGCTTCCTTGGCGCTCCTCGTATCTATGTTGCTCAATGGAGGATGTAGCTATGAGAACCAGCTTTGACTTCACTCCCCTGTTCCGGTCGAGCATCGGTTTCGATCGAATGTTGAACGCGCTCGAAACAGCGAGCCGGATCGAAACCGTCGACAATTGGCCACCCTACGACATCGCCAAGACCTCGGAAGACGACTATCGCATCAGCATGGCGGTGGCAGGCTTCGCGCAGGACGAACTGGACATTACCCAGGAGCAGAACATGCTCATGGTCTCGGGCCAGAAAGCCGGCGAGGATAAGGGTGAGTACCTGCATCGAGGCATCGCCGGTCGCGCATTCCAGCGCCGCTTCGAGCTTGCCGACCATGTCAAAGTCGTCGGCGCCAGCCTGGTCAATGGCCTGCTGACCATCGATCTGAAGCGTGAAATTCCCGAAGAGATGAAACCGCGCCGGATCGAGATCGCAGCCGACAAGGCCATGCCCAAAGGCGCGACGAAGAAGATCGAAGCCGAGAAGCACGCGGCCTGAGGCCTTCCTGTCGGCGCCCCCGCGCAACGCGCCGGGCACATGGCCCGGCGCAACAGGAAGCCTTTCAGACCGATGAACGGAAAGGAGGAAACCATGAGTGTCCGTGACCTGATTCCCTGGGGCCGGAGCAACGGCAACCAGGTTCCAAGCCTGTTCCACGACGGCGAACGCGATCCGTTCCTGTCGCTGCATCGTGAGGTCAACCGTCTGTTCGACGATGTTTTCCGCGGCTTCGACAGCCGGTTGCCGTCTTTTGGCGGTGTCTCCGCCCTCGGCTCTGGTTGGCCGAGCGTCGAAATCTCCAACGGCGAGAAGGAGATCAAGGTGACGGCCGAGGTGCCGGGCCTCGAACAGAAAGACATCGAAGTCCTGTTCGACGACGGCGTGCTGACGCTGCGAGGCGAGAAGCGCTCGGAGACGGATGACAAGGATAGGCAATTCTCGGAGCGTTACTACGGCCGCTTCGAGCGCCGCATCCCGGTCGGTTACGAGGTCAAGGAAGACGAGGTGGAGGCGCGCTTCAGGAATGGCGTGCTGACTGTCACGTTGCCGAAGAGCGAGAAGGCGCAGTCGCAAGTCAGGCGCATCGACATCAAGAGTTGATGCATCGACGCGGGAGGTCGGCCGATGCGCCTCCCGCGTCGCAATCCTCCATGACAGCCACGGCAGTCGGATCCCGCGCGCGGCCGATCAGGGGCGGCGCGCAGAGAGAAAGTTGACGAACGGAGCTTCTCTGTTCCGTCGCAAAGTCTTCGTATCCACCATATGAATGATGCCAAACAGCTCGATGAATGATGCCAAGCAGCTCGGTGCCTTCTCCCTTTTACAGCGGCGAATTTCAGCACCCATCGCGAGATGAAGTTAACATATGTTATGCCCGGCAGGCAGATCACCTGGAAGCGGTTCCGCATAAGATTGCGACCGGCGATAACCTTAATTTCGGTTTCGGTTGCATAGGCTTCCCGAAAGGAAGGTAAAGGGCTAGATTAGCAATTCATTAAGTACGCGTGGGGCGTGAGTAAGGGA
>NZ_RZRX01000206.1:0-11660 GCF_003997405.1 Mesorhizobium sp. M2A.F.Ca.ET.042.01.1.1 | reverse complement strand
CGCCGGTGAAGTACTTGCCCTTGTAGGTCGAGAAATAGGTCTGCACGAACCGCTCGTGGTCGCCATAGACGGTGCGCATCTGGCCCGGCCAGGAATCGGTTATGCAGAGATTGCCGTCGGTGGCGCCTTCCAGCACCTTGCCTTCGCCGTCGACCAACTGCGGCTGAACGCCGAAGAAGGGCCGCGTGGCGGAACCGGCTTTCAGGTCCGTGGCGCCGGGCAGCGGCGTGATCAGGATGCCGCCGGTCTCGGTCTGCCACCAGGTGTCGACGATCGGCACCTTGCCGTTGCCGACGACGTTGAAATACCATTCCCAGGCTTCCGGGTTGATCGGCTCGCCGACCGACCCCAGAACGCGCAGCGACTTGCGCGAGGTCTTCTTCACATGCTGGTCGCCGGCGCCCATCAGGGCGCGCAGCGCCGTCGGCGCGGTGTAGAAGATGTTGACCTTGTGCTTGTCGATGACCTCCCAGAAGCGCGCCTGGGAGGGATAGTTCGGCACGCCCTCGAACATCAGCGTGGTGGCGCCGTTGGCCAGAGGTCCGTAGACGATATAGCTGTGGCCGGTCACCCAGCCGACATCGGCGGTGCACCAGTAGACGTCGCCGTCATGGTAGTCGAAGACATATTGGTGTGTCATCGAGGCATAGACGAGATAGCCAGCGGTGGTGTGCAGGACGCCCTTCGGCTTGCCGGTCGAGCCGGAGGTGTAGAGGATGAAGAGCGGATCCTCGGCCTTCATCTTCTCCGGCTTGCACTCAGCCTTCACCGAAGCGACTTCATCATGATACCAGACGTCGCGCCCGGGAGCCCAGCCGACCTTGCCGCCGGTGCGGCGCACGACGGCGACCTTGTCGACCATCACGTGCTGCCTGGCGGCGATGTCGATCGCCTTGTCGGCATTGTCCTTCAGCGGAATGGTCTTGCCGCCGCGCAGACCTTCGTCGGCGGTGATGACGAAGGTCGATTCGCAGTCGACGATGCGGCCGGCGAGCGCGTCCGGCGAGAAGCCGCCGAAGACGATCGAATGGATGGCGCCGATGCGGGTGCAGGCGAGCATCGCATAGGCCGCTTCCGGGATCATCGGCATGTAGATGGTGACGCGGTCGCCCTTCTTGACGCCGTGCTTCTTCATCACATTGGCGAGCCGGCATACATGTTCGTAAAGCTCGTTGTAGGTGATCTTCCTGTCGTCGTAGGGATTGTCGCCTTCCCAGATGATGGCGGTCTGGTTGCCGCGCTTCTTCAGGTGCCGGTCGATGCAATTGTAGGAGACGTTGGTCTGGCCGTCCTCGAACCACTTGATCGAGACCTTGCCGTCGAACGAGGTGTTCTTGACCTTCGTGAAAGGCTTGAACCAGTCGATGCGCTTGCCGTGCTTGCCCCAGAACTTGTCCGGGTTCTTCACGCTGTCGGCATACCATTTGAGGTAGGTATCGTTGTCGATCAACGCGTTCTTCTTCCACGCCGGCTGGACGCGGTGGACATGCACATCGGACATTTCCTGCTTTCCTCCCAAACCACTCCGCCGGCTTGAGCCGCCAGCGGCATCGCGGCAAAACGGCCGCGAATTCGCGGGCATTATTAACAGTTCCGTCGTGACGGCAATATTAGACGTTGGATTCGCGCGGCGGGATGACGCAGGGGCAAGCGCCCAAGGCTACTAGCACTCCCGCTGGGCGGCTGCTAACTGCCTGTTTTAATAAGAAAAATCTTTAGGGACCTCGCAAAAAACCATGGACAGTTAAGCAACCGTGCGCACAATTCGGCGTTGGGAGGAAGGAGAATCAACCAAGGAAACGCAATGCGCGACAATTCCGAAATGGACCTGATGCTCAGGGGATATGGGCTGACCACGGCCAAGATCCTTTACCACTACCCGGACCACCCGCACCTGCTGCAAAGCTTTGTCTGGCAGGATTACGACATAGCGCCGCAATTCCCGGTGCTGATCCGCTTCATCGAATTCTGGAAGACCAAGCTCGATGGGCCGCTGCATTCGGTGACGTATACGCACCAGAGGCTCGTCGCGCCGAATGAGTGGCGGAAGGTCGATGGGGAGTTTCTGGTGCACTGAGGCGGCGTATTCTCCCCCCTTGAGGAGGAGATGGCCGCAAAGCGGCCAGAGGGGGGTCGTTGCGCGTGGAGCGCGACGTTCCGCGATGTGCAGATGAAGTTGGTGCTCCACGCGCAGCGACCCCCTCTGTCGCCTTCGGCGACATCTCCCCCTCGAGGGGGGAGATTGGCAGCGTCAAACCGCCGGCGGGTTCAGCCGGGCAAAGCCTTCCTGGCGGCGATAGGGGAAGTAGGGATAGGGCGCCGTCACCGCGCTCGCTTCGTCGAGCGCCTTGATCTGCTCCGGCGTCAGCGTCCAGCCGACGGCGCCGAGGTTCTGGCGGAGCTGCTCTTCGTTGCGGGCGCCGATGATCACCGACGACACGGTCGGCCGCTGCAGGAGCCAGTTGATGGCGACCTGCGGCACGGTCTTGCCGGTCTCGGCGGCGACAGCTTCCAGCGCATCGACCACCTTGAAAAGATGCTCGTCCTCGACCGGCGGGCCGAAATCGGCTGTGCCGTGCAGCCGGCTCTTTTCCGGCAAGGGCTGGCCGCGGCGGATCTTGCCGGTCAGCCGGCCCCAGCCGAGCGGGCTCCACACCAAAGCGCCGACGCCCTGGTCGAGGCCGAGCGGCATCAGCTCCCACTCATAGTCGCGGCCCACCAGCGAATAATAGACCTGATGCGCGACGTAGCGCGGGTAGCCGTGTTTGTCGGCCAGGCCGAGCGATTTCATCACCTGCCAGCCCGAAAAGTTAGAGACGCCGACATAGCGCAGCCTGCCGGAGCGCACGAGGTCATCCAACGCCGACAGCACTTCCTCGATCGGCGTCGAGGCGTCGAAGGCATGGAGCTGAAGCAGGTCGATATAGTCGGTGCCGAGACGCTTCAGCGCCGCGTCGACGGAGCGGATCAGGCGGGAGCGCGACGAGCCCCAGTCGGCCGGACCGTCGCCCATCGGCAGCGACGTCTTGGTCGAGATCAGCACCGTGTCGCGACGGTCCTTGATCGCCTCGCCAAGCACTTCTTCCGAGGCGCCGTTGGAATAGACATCGGCCGTGTCGAAAAGATTGACGCCCGCCTCCAGGCAGATGTCGACCAGCCGGCGAGCCTCTTTCGCGTCGCTGTTGCCCCAATGGCCGAAGAGCGGGCCGGAGCCGCCAAAGGTTCCGGCGCCGAAGGAAATGGCCGGCACTTTCAGGCCGGAGGCGCCGAGAGATCGATAGTCCATCTTTTTTCTCCTGATTGGATGTCGAAGGGATCAGCGCTCAGCACTGCGCCGTGACCGGCTTGCCGATCGCGCTGCCGCGTTCGAGACGCAGCGCCATGAGCACCACGCCGAGCGCGGCGATCGGCACCAGGCCGGCGACGAGAGGGACGGCGCCGAGGCCGGGGCCGTGATCGATGACGAAGCCGCCCAGCCAGGCGCCGATGGCGTTGCCGAGATTGAAGGCGGCGATGTTGAAGGAGGAGGCCAGGCCTTGGCCGGCGCCCTTGGCCTTCTCCAGCACCCACATTTGCAGCGGCGCGACGGTGGCGAAGGCGGCGGCACCCAGCAGGCCCACGGCAATGATCGCCGTGATCGGCTGATGGATCGCCGCGGTCATGACGAACAGCACCGCCGACAGCGCGACCAGAGTGCCAACGACCGTCGGCACAAGGTGCCGGTCGGCGAGGCGTCCGCCAAGCAGGTTGCCGGCGACCAGCCCGCCGCCGAAGACGAGCAGGATCGGCGAGACGGCTCCCTCGGAAAAGCCAGTGACGCGGGTCAGGATAGGCGCCAGATAGGTGAAGGCAGCAAAGACGCCGACCCAGCTCAGCACCGTGGTCAGGAGGCCGAGCAGCACTGCCCGGCGGCCGAGCACGGCGAGCGTGCCTTCGGAGCTTTCCTCCTCGTCCGCTGCTGCCGGTTCGTCGCGCGGCACGAGCAGCGCGATAACCGCAAAGGCGATGACGCCGACCAGCGTGACGGCGAGGAAGGTGGAGCGCCAACCATAGGCCTGGCCGAGCCAGGTGCCGAAAGGCACGCCGAGGATGTTGGCGACGGTGAGGCCGGTGAACATCAGGGCGATGGCCGAGGCCTTCCTGTTGGGCGCGACCAGGCTGGTGGCGACGACGGAGCCGACGCCGAAGAAGGAGGCGTGGGCGAAGGCGGTGAGCACACGCGCAGCCATCAGCGTCCAGTAGTCGGGCGCCAGCGCGCAGGCCAGGTTGCCGACGGTGAAGACCACCATCAGCGCAAGCAGCAAGGTCTTGCGCGGCAAGCGGCCGGTCAAGGCGCCAAGCAGCGGCGCGCCGACGACGACACCCAGCGCGTAGCCGGAAATGAGCAGGCCCGCGGCCGAGATCGAGACGCCGAGATCGGCGCTGACATCGAGCAGCAGGCCCATGATGACGAATTCGGTGACACCGATGCCGAAGGCACCGGCGGTGAGGGCATAGAGAGCAAGGGGCATGGCAGGATCCGTTTGGTGCTGAAGGACGCCCAGTCCCGCGCCCCGATGCGAAAGATCGTGGTCCGTCGAGTTGTGAACCAGTCTTGCAATGGGCATATTTTCTGTGAAATAAATTCACAAATGGCGAGACCCGAAATCAACCGCTCCGGCGAGATCGAAGTGTTCGTCCGCGTCGCCGAGACAGGCAGTTTTTCCGCCGCGGCGCGGGCCTTGCGCATGACGCCCTCGGCGGTGAGCAAGCTGATCGCGCGGCTGGAGGCACGGCTCGGCGCGCGGCTGGTCAGCCGCTCGACACGCAAGCTGCAACTGACGCCGGAGGGAACCAGCTTTTACGACAGCGGCCTGCGTATCCTTGCCGATCTCGATGCGGCGGAACGCGAGGCGGCCGCAGGCGCCGCGCCGCGCGGAAAGCTCAGGGTCAACTCCTATGTGCCGTTCGGCCAGCACCGCTTGATGGAATTGCTGCCGCGTTTCCTGGAGCGCTATCCCGAGATTTCCGTCGAAGCGGTGCTGACCGACAATGTCATCAACCTGTTGGAGGAGCGAGCCGATGTCGCCATACGCGCAGGACCGCTCAGCGAGTCGCGCCTGGTGGCGCGCAAGCTCGGCCAGAGCCGGATGGTGCTGGTTGCGTCCCCTGCCTATCTCGAAACGCGCGGCACGCCCAGCGCATTGTCCGACCTTGCCCGCCACAACATGCTCGCCTTCGGCTTCGCCAGGCATATCGACGGCTGGCCTTTCATTGATGCCGCCGGCAAATCGATCATCCTGCCGATCGTCGGGAACATGTCGCTGACCGATGGCGAAGCGATGCGGCGAACGACGCTGGCGGGAGCCGGCATCGCAAGACTGGCGCGCTGGCATGTCGAACCCGACATCGCCGCCGGACTGCTGGTGCCGCTGCTGGAAGAGTTCAATCCCGGCGACGAGGAGCCGACACACGCCGTCTATGTCGGCCAGGGCAAGCATTTGCCGGCCCGGGTGCGGGCCTTTCTCGACTTCCTTGCGGAGACTGTCCGCATCTGAATGAGAAAAGCCGCGCGCCAATGACACGCGGCTTTTCGGAGTTCGGAAGTTACGCCTTCGGCACGAACGGCGCCGGACGCCGGCCGGCGCTTTGCCGCTCAAGCATCCAGCCCGGATATTCGGCGGGCAGCGCGCTCACCTCGTCGAGCCTGGCAAGATCGCCGGCATCGAGCTGCAAGCCGGTCGCGGCGAGGTTCTGCTCGAGCTGGTCCATGCGGCTGGCGCCGATGATGACGCTCATCACAAAAGGTTTTGCCAGAACATAACCGAGTGCCACCGTCGCAACGCTGACGTCGTGCTTCTTCGCCACCTCGCGCATGACCGCAACCGCCGCCCAGGCGCGGTCTTCGTTGACCGGCGGGAAGTTGAAGGAGGCGCGGCGGCCCTCGCCATTGCCGGGCGCGCCAGGACCGTATTTGCCGGAGAGCAGCCCGCCGGCCATCGGCGACCAGACCATCAGGCCGAGCTTCTCTTCGTTGATCAGCGGCACGATCTCGCGCTCGAGATCGCGGCCGGCGATCGAGTAATAGGATTGAATGGTCTCGAAGCGGGCAAAGCCCTTGCGCTCGGCAATGCCGAGCGCCTTGGCGATGCGCCAGGCCTGCCAGTTGGAGACGCCGACATAGCGCACCTTGCCGCTGGCGACGAGATCGTCGAGCGCGCGCAGCGTCTCGTCGATCGGCGTCACCGTGTCGGTGCCGTGCAGCTGGTAGAGATCGATATGATCGAGTTGCAGCCGCTTCAGGCTGCCGTCGACCGAATCCATGATGTGGCCGCGCGACGAGCCGCGCTCGTTCGGGCCGTTGCCCATGGCGCCATGCACCTTGGTGGCGATGATGACGTCCGAGCGCTTGATGCCGAGATCCTTGAGCGACTGTCCCAGCAATTGCTCGGACTGGCCAAAGGAATAGACATCCGCCGTGTCGAAGAAGTTGACGCCGGCGGCGATCGAGCGGGCGACGATCTCGTTGACGCCCTTCTGGTCGAGGCTGGCGATCAGCCCCCATTGGGCATTCTCGCCGGCGGCGCCGAACGTCATGGTGCCGAGGCAGAGTTCGGAAACGAAAAGGCCGGTATTGCCAAGCTGGTTGTAGCGCATGGTGGGATTCCCCGAGAGAAGGAGTGAGTGACCACAAGCAAATAGGAACGGGCCGTTTCGTTTCAAGGCCCTCACATCGAGAGAATCAGGGATCGATGTCTCGGATCATCGTCTCAGGTCTGCGATTGACTTCCTCGGCGAACGCGTCGTCCCACTCAGGGCCAGAGAGAAGATATTCCGCAAGTGACGGCTTGGCGCCGATGAGCTTTTCGTAGTCAGCCACCGCTAACACCACGGCGACGGGCTTCCCATGTTGCGTGATGGTCTGCGGCCCTGTTTCACGCGCTTGCCTAACCAATTTCGGCAGGTTCTTCCCTACTTTCTGAAGGTCCCAGTCCATGAGCGACGCTCGGCAAAACAGTCCGACATTCTTATCAGCTGCTTTAGAAAAGGTCATGCAAGCAGATCGCGGCACCTACCGGCTGCCGAAGATCGCCGATCCCACCCGGACGCTGGTCGCGCCGAAGGCGATCGCAGTCTCATAGTCGCCGGACATGCCCATCGACAGTTTTTCGACGCCGGCCTCGCAGGCGAGCTTCTCCAGCAGCGCGAAATGCGGGCCGGGATTCTCATCGGCCGGCGGAATGCACATCAGGCCTTCGACGGCGAGGCCATGAACGTCGCGGCAGCGCTTGACGAAGGCGACCGCCTCGCGCGGCTCGATGCCGGCCTTTTGCGGCTCGGAGCCGGTGTTGACCTGGACATAGAGTCTTGGCGTCCGGCCTTGCCTGGTCATTTCCTTTGAAAGCTCCGCGGCGATCTTCTCGCGGTCGACGGTCTCGATGACATCGAACAGCGCGACGGCTTCCTTGGCCTTGTTGGATTGGAGCGGGCCGATCAGATGCAGCTCCAGATCAGCAAATGCCTCCCTCAGCGCCGGCCATTTGCCCTGGGCTTCCTGCACGCGGTTCTCGCCGAAGACACGCTGGCCGGCCTCGATCACAGGGCGGATGTCCTCGGCCGCGAAGGTCTTCGACACCGCCACCAGGGTGACCGCGCCGGGCTCGCGCCTTGCCTCGCGCTCGGCGCTCGCTATCTTCGCCTTGACCGCGTGAAGCTGCTCTACGGCGTTCGTCATGCCGCTATCCTGCCTATAGTTTTCATGGCCGGGCCGGCTCGCCGCAGTTGACGGGTCCGGCAATCCATGGTGAACACCGCGACGACATTGTCTCGGCTGCCGGCCTGGGCGCGTCGATATCAGGTGATGCCGGCCTGCGAATGCCGGCCTGACCTGAATATCGACACGCCCTGATCCAGCACCGCGCACCTGCTTTTAAGTGAAAAACATCCGATGGCAACCGAACGTTACAATCCGCGCACGTCAGAGCCCAAATGGCAGAAGGCCTGGGCCGAAAAGAAGCTGTTCGAGGCTCGCAACGACGATCCGAAGCCGAAATACTACGTGCTCGAGATGTTCCCCTATCCGTCGGGCAAGATCCATATCGGCCATACCCGCAACTATACGATGGGCGATGTGGTGGCGCGCTACAAGCGGGCCAAGGGCTTCAACGTGCTGCACCCGATGGGCTGGGACGCGTTCGGCATGCCGGCCGAAAACGCCGCCATGCAGAACAAGGTCCACCCCAAGGACTGGACCTACGAAAATATCGCCGTCATGCGCGAGCAGCTCAAGATGATGGGCCTGTCGCTCGACTGGGCGCGCGAGTTCGCGACCTGCGACGTCGACTACTATCACCGCCAGCAGATGCTGTTCCTCGACTTCGTCGAGAAGGGGCTGGTGACCCGCAAATCCTCTAAGGTCAACTGGGATCCGGAGGACATGACGGTGCTCGCCAACGAGCAGGTCATCGACGGCCGCGGCTGGCGCTCGGGGGCGTTGGTTGAGCAGCGCGAACTGACGCAGTGGTTCTTCAAGATCACCGACTTCGCGCAGGATCTGCTGGATTCGCTCAACCTGCTCGAGGAGTGGCCGGAGAAGGTCAAGCTGATGCAGCACAACTGGATCGGCCGCTCCGAAGGCCTGCTGATCCGCTGGCCGCTGGCAAAGCCGGTTGGCGACGCGGATGAGCTCGAAGTCTATACGACAAGGCCCGACACCATCTTCGGCGCTTCCTTCATGGCGGTCGCCGCCGACCACCCGCTGGCGCGGAAAGCCGCCGAGGAGAATGTCGAGCTGGCGAAGTTCATCGAGGAGGTCCGCCATATGGGCACCTCGGTGGCGGCGCTGGAGACGGCCGAGAAGAAGGGTTTTGACACCGGCATCCGCGTCGTCCATCCGTTCGACGAGACTTGGACGCTGCCTGTCTATGTCGCCAATTTCGTGCTGATGGAATACGGCACCGGCGCCATTTTCGGCTGCCCGTCGGGCGATCAGCGCGACCTCGACTTCGCCAACAAATACGGCCTGCCGGTGATCCCGGTGGTGATGCCGGAAGACGGCGACGCCAAGACCTTCCAGGTCATTGAGGAGGCCTATGTCGACGACGGCGTGATGATCAACTCGCGCTTCCTCGACGGCATGAAGCCCGAAAAGGCCTTCAATGAAGTGGCGAAGCTGCTGGAGGCAAAGACGATCGGCGGCAGGCCGATGGCGGAGCGCAAGGTGAATTTCCGCCTGCGCGACTGGGGTATCTCGCGCCAGCGCTACTGGGGTTGCCCGATCCCGATGATCCATTGCGAGGCCTGCGGCGTCGTGCCGGTGCCGAAGGCTGACCTGCCGGTGAAGCTGCCCGACGACATCGAGTTCGACCGTCCGGGCAATCCGCTCGACCGGCATCCGACCTGGCGGCATGTGAAGTGCCCGCAATGCGGCCGCGACGCGCGGCGCGAGACCGACACGATGGACACCTTCGTCGATTCGTCCTGGTATTTCGCGCGCTTCACCGCGCCCTGGGCCAATGAGCCGACCGAGCCGAAGGCGGCCGATGAATGGCTGGCGGTCGACCAGTATATCGGTGGCATCGAGCACGCGATCCTGCACCTGCTCTATTCGCGCTTCTTCACCCGCGCCATGCGCGAGACCGGTCACCTCAATCTCGCCGAGCCGTTCAAGGGCCTGTTCACGCAGGGCATGGTGGTGCACGAGACCTACCGCGTCGGCGGCCCGTCGAACAACGGGCGCTGGCTGTCGCCGAGCGAGGTCAGGCTCGAGGATGTCGGCGGCAAGCGCCTCGCCTTTGAGATCGCCACCGGCGAGGAGGCGACCATCGGCGCGCTGGAGAAGATGTCGAAGTCGAAGAAGAACACGGTGAGCCCGGAAGAGATCACCGACGGCTACGGCGCCGACACGGCGCGCTGGTTCATGCTGTCGGACTCGCCGCCGGAGCGCGACGTCGAGTGGACAGACGATGGCGCGGCCGGCGCGCATCGCTTCGTGCAGCGCATCTGGCGACTGGTGCAGATCGCTGCCGAATCTCTGCCCGGTGTGAAGCCGGCGGCGGCGAAGGATGGCGAAGCGGGCGCCGTGTCCAAGGCCGCGCACAAGATCCTGAAGGCGGTCGGCGAAGACATCGAGAAGCTCGGCTTCAACCGCGCCATCGCGCGCATCTATGAGCTTGCCAATGCGCTGACGACGCCGCTCAACGACGTCGCCGAAGGCAAGGCCGACGCCGCCCTGAAGAGCGCATGCCGGGAGGCGGTGGAGATCCTGGTGCACATCATCGCGCCGGTCATGCCGCATCTGGCGGAGGAATGCTGGGAGGCGCTGGGCGGGACCGAGATGATCGCCGAGCGGCCGTGGCCGGTCTACGATCCGGCGCTGGTCGTCGACAACGAGATCGTGCTGCCGGTGCAGGTCAACGGCAAGAAGCGCGGGGATTTGACAATTGCCCGCGACGCGGATCAAGGTGCCGTCGAAAAAGCGGTGCTGGCTCTCGACTTCGTGCAAAAAGCACTGGAGGGTAAGGCTCCGCGCAAGGTGATCATCGTCCCGCAGAGGATCGTCAATGTCGTTGCCTGATCCGGTGAAGTCACAAGCGATCCGCCTGCGCGGTCGCCTGGCGGTCTGCGGCATGGCCGCCGCGCTTGCGCTGGTCTCGGCCTGCACCGTGCGGCCGCTCTATTCCAACCAGCCGCTGTCGCCCGGATCGCAGCTCAGCGCCTCCGCCGAGCTCGCGTCGATCTCGATCAAGCCGGTCAACACCCGTTACGCACAGCAAGTGCGCAACAATCTGATCTTCGCCTTCGGGCAGGGCTCGGGCGAGCCGGCCTCGCCGGCCTACACGCTCGACCTCGGCGTTACCGAGCTGGTCGAATCGGCGGCCATCGTGCAGGTGCAGACCCAGGAAGACGAGCCGACGGCGGGCACGGTCACGCTGACCGCCAACTATGTGCTGAGAGACACCGCGACCAACACGGTGATCGCCGTCGGCAAGCGCTCGATCCCGTCGTCCTTCGACCGGCCGCGTCAGGAATTCGCGGCCTATCGCGCCCAGATCGACGCCGAGAACCGCGCCGCCCGGGAACTGGCTGATCTGCTGCGGCTTTCAATCGCACAGGATTTGGCTAAACACGGCAAGAAAGCCTAGTTCCCCGGCGGGGATTTGAAAGGTTGCCGTTTGTTTTGGTGCAAGATTCTCCGTTCATTTCCGTGACATCAGCGCAAACGCCGGGGATTGCTCGAGGCCGTCCCAACTTCGTCATTCTATGGCGGAGCAAGGAGCGAAGCGACGCGGCGCAGACCATAGAATCCATTCCGTGACTTGGAAGCGCCGCCACGGTGCAGAATTCTGCTCCGTTGCACACCTCGGTGAAGGTAGCGGCATGGCTTCTAGGGTCTTCGCGACGCCGCTTCGCGGCTGCTCCGCCCTAGAATGATGGGTGGACGGCCCCTTGCGGCATCGAATGTGCCAAACTGGGCTGTGATTAACTCCAGCGGAAGGAGACCGTCCATCATGCAAGCTATCAGATTTGGAATCGATTTGGCCAAGAATGTGTGTCAGGTGCACGGCGTGGATGCTGCCGGGCGCGTGGTGGTGCAGCGGCAGCTGCGCCGCGCGCAGGTGGAGAAGTTCTTCGCCGCGCAGCCGCCGGCGCTGATCGGCATGGAGGCCTGCGGCTCGGCT
>NZ_RZRX01000205.1:0-11755 GCF_003997405.1 Mesorhizobium sp. M2A.F.Ca.ET.042.01.1.1 | reverse complement strand
TCATGCAGGCGCAGGCCGAGATGCAGGGGCGCATGGGCGCGATCGCCGACGTCTTCGGCGCCAGGCAGGCGGAGCTTACGCAATCGCTCGGGCAGCGGCTCGACGCCATGACCGGCCGCATCGGCCAGACCATGGCCGAGCAGACCAAGTCGACGCATGAAAGCCTGGCCAAGCTGCAGGAGCGGCTGGCGGTGATCGACACCGCGCAGGGCAATATCCAGTCGCTCGCCGGGCAGGTCGTGCAGCTGCAGGCGATCCTCTCCAACAAGCAAACGCGCGGCGCTTTCGGCCAGTCGCGCATGGAAGCGATCGTAGCCGACGGGCTGCCGCACGGCGCCTATGAATTCCAGGCGAGCCTCTCGAACGGCAGCCGGCCCGACTGCCTGGTGCGAATGCCCAACGGCGCGCCGATGCTGGCCATCGACGCCAAGTTCCCGCTGGAAGCGTGGAACGCCATCCGCGCCGCCGAGGGCGCCGACATGCAGAAGGTGGCGGCGCAGGCCTTTCGGCGCGACATCGAGGTGCACATCCGCGATATCGCGGAAAAATACCTGATCCAGGGCGAGACGCAGGACACCGCCTTCATGTTCGTGCCGTCGGAATCGGTGTTCGCGGAAATCCACGAGAATTTCGAAGCGGTGGTGCAGAAGGCGCACCGCGCCCGCGTCGTCATCGTCTCGCCGTCGCTGTTGATGCTGTCGATCCAGGTTATCCAGGCGATCCTGAAGGACGCCCGCATGCGCGAGCAGGCGCATCTCATCCAGGGTGAGGTCATCCGGCTGATGGAGGATGTGGCCAGGGTCGACGAGCGGGTGCGGCGGCTGCAGACGCATTTCGGCCAGGCGGCTAAGGACATCGACGACATTCTGGTTTCGACGTCGAAGGTCACCAAGCGCGGCCAGAAGATCGAGGCGCTGGAATTCGCCGAGGGCGAGACTGAAGCACCACGCCCGGCGAAGGCCGAAGGCGGCACGCGGGTGGCCGATTCAAAGACGGGACAGCTCAGGCTGCGAGTCGTCGAGGACGGCGACTGATCCCTACTGC
Source organism: Mesorhizobium sp. M2A.F.Ca.ET.042.01.1.1 (assembly GCF_003997405.1). Taxonomy (NCBI): domain Bacteria; kingdom Pseudomonadati; phylum Pseudomonadota; class Alphaproteobacteria; order Hyphomicrobiales; family Phyllobacteriaceae; genus Mesorhizobium; species Mesorhizobium sp. M2A.F.Ca.ET.042.01.1.1. Next base: position 10,711 of record NZ_RZRX01000205.1, on the reverse strand, counting down.
TCCTCGATCGTCGTCATGCCTTCGAATTCCGGCAGCCAGTGCAGCGCCGAGCGGTGCCAGACCTGTCTCCTCGGAACCAGCTCCTCGCGCTGGCGCGCTGTGCCTACCCTGATGCCGTAGATTTTGGGCCCGTCGCCGACTGACGTCGCATAGAGATGTGAGCCGCAGTCGCCGCAGAAGCCTTGTGCGCGCTTGGCGCCGCTCGATCCGGTCTTGATATAGACTTTGGGCGTGCCCTTGGTGATCCGGTAATGCTCTTCTGCCGCCCCCACAGTCACGCGAAAGGCTGTTCCGGTCAGCTGCTGGCAATCCGTGCAATGGCAGATTCCGGTCTTTTCCGGGTCGACTTCCGCCTCATAGGTGATCGCGCCGCAATGGCATCCGCCGTCGATCTTCATCGGCCTGCTCCTCAAAATATTCGTTGTCGTGTTGAACCTAACTCTCCTCCGAAGCCTCGGCCATGGCCTTGCGCCGCCGCTCCCATGTGCCAGTCGCCTGCGGCTTAACGAAGAGCCTGGAGATTTGCGGCATTTCCTTCTTGAGCCTTGCCTCCAGGCGCTCGACGCAGGCTTCGATGTCGGGCGCGGTGAGATGGTCCTCGAATTCGATGCTCAAGCCCGCGACGATTTCCTCCGGACCGACATGGACGCTCAATATGCCGTTGGCCCGCTGCACCGCCGGATCCTCCTGGGCGATCGCCAGAACCTGGCGCTGCACTTCGGGAGAAGCGGGCTCGCCAATCAGCAATCCCTTGCTTTCGCGTGCCAGGAAAGCCGCCGTCGCCCCTAGAATGATTGAAATGCCGATCGAGCCGACGCCGTCGAGCTCCGGCAATTCCAGGAGTTGCGCCGACAGGATGCCGGCGAAGGCGACGACGAGGCCAAGCAGCGCGGCGCTGTCCTCGAACAGCACGGTGTAGACGCTCGGATCCTTGCTCGACTGCACGGCCTCGAACCAGCCCTGTCGGCCCTTCTGCTGGCGGAACTCCCTCAGCGCCACCAGCCATGAACTGCCCTCGAACAGGAACGAAAGGCCGAGCACGATATAGTTGACCTTGGCGTTGACGACCGGTTCCGGCGCCATGATGTGGATGATGCCCTCATAGAAGGAAACGCCGGAACCGAGCGCGAACACCAGAAGCGCGACGATGAAACTCCAGAAATAGAGCTCGCGCCCGTGACCGAGCGGATGGGTGCGATCGGGCGGCCGCGCGGCGCGATGCATGCCGTAGAGGAGCAGCGTGCCGTTACCGGTGTCGACCAGCGAATGCACGCCTTCCGACAGCATGGCGGACGAGCCGGTGAAGGCTGCCGCCGCGAATTTGGTGACCGCGATCGCCAGATTGCCGGCAAGCGCGGCGTAGATCACCCGTCTCGATCCGCTATGTCCTGCCATGCGATCCCCGGCTTGCCCTACGCGAGCTTAGCGGCCCGCCCGGCAAAGCTCTACAGACAATGCGCCAGTCCATGCGAGGTTTCGAACTGGCGTCGCGGCCGCAAAATCGGTTAACAGCCGGCCGGCCGGCTTAGCAAAGCCGCACTGCCTCTTGCAGTCCGTCATTTCTCTTGTTTCACTCGGATTGCCTACAATCGGAGGAGCGAATCATGGCTAAAGGTGCGATGAAGGCGGGCAAGGAAGCCCGCAAGCCGAAGAAGGACGCCAAGAAGCCCGCCGCGGCCCCGGCTCCCAAGGCGCCGCCGGTCAAGGCGATGCGCATCAAGGAAAAGTAAGCGGCGCGATTCGGTCGGCCGACTTGATGCAGGCTTGAACCGGCGGCATCACAATGCTGCCGGTGTTTTGTTGATCGGAAAATAGGCCATCCTATATTCAAGGAGCGAGGACGACCTCGCATCCCCGAAAAACCGGCCGGGACGACCCGCCACCAAGCATCTCAGGCGATGCTGGAATGACGGAGCGTTTTCGATGTCCTGGATCTTTCTTTTCTTCGCCGGCCTGTTCGAGATCGGCTGGGCGATCGGCCTCAAATACACCGACGGCTTCTCCAGGCCGCTGCCGACCCTTCTCACCATCACCTCGATGATCGTCAGCCTCGGCCTGCTCGGCCTGGCGCTGAAGACGCTGCCCGTCGGCACGGCCTATGCCGTATGGACCGGCATCGGCACCGTCGGCACGACGCTGCTCGGCATCTGGCTGCTCGGCGAGCCCGCGACCGTCGTCCGCCTGGCTTGCATCGGCCTGATCGTCTGCGGCATTGTCGGGCTGAAGCTGGTAGCCTAAATTTAGGGCTGACAGCACAAACGCGTTCAGGGCCGCTTTTGGCGACCCTGACCGATCTTCCAAACAACCCGAACTTAGCGGGCGGAGAAGCCCGGAGGCGTCCTGCCGACGCGCGCCTTGCGGGCGGCGTAGCGCGCGTCACGCTTGGCCTTGCGCGCGGCCTCGTCGGCAAGTTCGAGCGCAATGCGCTCTGCTTCCTCGGCCTCGCGGATTTTAGCCTCGGCGGCAGCAGCCTCTTCGGCGGCGATACGCGCCGCTTCTGCGGCGGCTTCGCGCTCGGCCTTCTCGGCCGCTTCGCGCGCCAGCTTCTCCTGCTTCAGCCTTGCCTTCTCCGCTTCGCGGATGGCGCGGGCCTCAAGGATCGCCTTGCGTTCGGCCTGGCGCGCCAGCACAGCGGGATCATCCGCCGCCGGCTTTGCCTTGAAGCGCGCGAGCAGCGCCTTCTTTGCCTCGTTCGCGGCATCGCGCCGCTCGAAAATGTCTTTTTCCCTGTAGATAGCCAAGTGTACTTCCCTGCAGTCTATTCGCGACGCTTACATACGCGTGAAAGCGGCGAGTTCAAGCGTCAAAACGGTATGCCAGCCATGAAAAAACCGGGCTTGTTGCCGCAGGGATACGGCTTGGCGATGCGCGATGCACTGTTCACCGATCGCGCCTCTGGCGGGCGGCAAGGCATACGGCTACCTAGAGCGCCAACAGGCAAAAATCCACATGAACAGGTTCAGGACGCAACCAGATGGAACTCGGTCTCTACACTTTCGCCGATGTCAGCCCGGAGCCGGGTCCCGGCGCCATCGGTCCGCATGAGCGGCTGCGCAATCTCATCGAGGAAATCGAGCTGGCCGACCAGGTCGGCCTCGACGTGTTCGGGCTCGGCGAGCATCACCGCCCCGACTATGCCGCCTCCGCGCCGGTCGTGGCGCTAGCCGCGGCGGCCGAGCGCACGAAGAAGATCCGCCTCACCAGCGCGGTCACGGTGCTCTCCTCCGACGATCCGGTGCGCGTCTTCCAGCAATTCGCCACGCTCGACCTTCTGTCGAACGGCCGCGCCGAGATCATGGCCGGGCGCGGCTCCTTCATCGAATCCTTCCCACTGTTCGGTTACAATCTGGAAGACTATGACGAGCTTTTCGCTGAGAAGCTCGATCTGTTGCTCGCCATCCGCGACCAGGTGAAGGTGACGTGGCAGGGCAAGCTGCGCGCGCCGATCAACGGGCGCGGCGTCTACCCGCGTCCCTTCCAGGACAAGCTGCCGATCTGGATCGCCATCGGCGGCACGCCGCAATCCGCAGCCCGCGCCGGAGTGCTTGGCCTGCCGCTGGCTTTGGCCATCATCGGCGGCGAGCCGGCTCGTTTCGCGCCGCTGTTCGATATCTATCGCGAGGCGGCGCGCCGCGCCAACACCGATCCAGCTTCGCTTGCGACCAGCATCAACGTGCACGGCTTCATTGCCGAGACAACCGAACAGGCGGCCGACGACTTCTACGGACCGCAGGCGGAGGTGATGAACCGCATCGGGCGCGAGCGCGGCTGGGGCCCGACCTCGCGGGCGCATTTCGACCAGGCGCGGAGTCCCAATGGGGCGCTCTTCGTCGGCAACCCCGAGCAGGTGGCTGAAAAGATCGTCGCCCAGCACAGGATCTTCAACAACGACCGCTTCCTGCTGCAAATGGCGATCGGCACCATGCCGCATGCCAAGATCATGAATGCGATCGAGCTCTACGGCACCAAGGTGGCGCCGATCGTGCGCAAGGAGACGGCCAAGACGGCGCCAGCGCCGGCTGCCTGACGAGCGATCCGCTCCAAACCGGCCCCCGGATGCGGAAAGCCGGCTCTTGGAACCTTGCCAGGAACTCCCGCGTTTCGGGCACAGGCCCGCCATGCATTGTCGGCTGGCGGCTTGCAAGGGAACCGATGAAAGCCGAACAGATCGCTTCGGGCGCAAGCGCTGCCGAAAGCCCTGACCCGCGTGCCGATGCCAGGGCGGACATACGCCTGATGCGGTCGCTGGTGATCGGGATCTTCATTCTGATGACGGCAGCGGCGCTGTACTTCGCCCGCGCCTTCTTCATGCCCGTGATGCTTGCCTTCCTGCTGGCGCTGACGCTGACGCCGATCGTGCGCTTTCTGAGAAAGCACGGGGTCCCCGAAGTGGTGTCGGCGACGCTGCTGGTGCTGCTGTCGATCTTCATTTTCGCTGCCGCCGGCTATCTGCTCAGCGGCCCGATCATCGACCTCATCAACAACTCCTATTCGATCGGCCAGCAGCTGACCCAGCGGCTGGCGCCGTTCAGACGGCCGCTCGAACGAATGATGGACCTCGCGCATCAACTGGAAGGGTTGACCGAGACCTCGCAAGAGCCCGGCCTGCAGCGGGTCGCGGTGGCGCCGTCCGGCATCCTCTCCACCGCGGCCAGCAACATCCTGGAAGCAGGCACCGCGATCACCATCGTCTTCGTGCTGTCGCTGTTCCTGCTCGCCTCCGGCACATTGTTCTACGAGAAGATCGTCCAATCCTTCGCCAGCATGACGCAGAAGAAGCGGGCGTTGCGCGTCGTCTATGACGTCGAGCGCGAGATTTCGCACTATCTGCTCACGGTCTCCATCATCAATGTCAGTCTCGGCACGGTGATCGGGTTGGGCCTCTGGGGGCTCGGCATGCCCAACCCATTGGTCTGGGGGGCGATGGCGGCCTTGCTCAATTTCCTGCCCTATGTGGGCGCGCTGATGACCGTCCTGATTGTCGCCGTCATTGCGCTGATCAGCTTCGACACGATCGCCTATGCGCTCTTGGCGCCGGCCTTCGTGGTGCTGTGCGACATTATCGAAGGCCAGTTCGTGACGCCGATGGTGGTCGGGCGGCGTCTTGAGATCAACGCCGTGGCGATCTTTATCGCCATCGCCTTCTGGTCCTGGCTGTGGGGCTTCGTCGGCGCGCTGATGGCGGTGCCGCTGCTGGTCGTCATCAAGGTGTTTTGCGACCATTTCGAAAGCCTGAGCCCATTCGGCAATTTCCTGGCGGCGCAGCAAGCAACTGTCGTCGATGACGAGCCGGCCGAGAACAACCACAATCAAGCAGGCTGAGGGCTGGCCCAATCCCAAATCCCGGTCCTTGTTTGCGACACCGGTGACCAGTGCCTATATCGGACCGGTCAAGCCGGACCCGTCCCGAATGAGCGACTTCGATCTCGATGGCTATTTCGCCCGCATCGGTCACGGCGGACCGGCCGACGCTTCGCTCGCCACGCTGCGGGCGCTGCACGCCGCGCACCCGCGGGCGATCCCGTTCGAGAACATCGATGCCTTGATGGGCGTTTCCGTCGGCCTCGACGTCGCTTCGCTGCAGGACAAGGTTTTTCGCCAGGGCCGCGGCGGCTATTGCTTCGAGCACAATCTGATCTTCATGCACGCGCTTGGCGCGCTGGGCTTCACTGTCGGAGGGCTTGCCGCCCGCGTGCTGTGGGGCCAGCCGGAGGACGCGGTCACCGCGCGCAGCCACATGCTACTGCGCATCGAGCTTGGCGGCCGCACTTACATCGCCGATGTCGGCTTCGGCGGCCTGACGCTGACGGCGCCGCTGCTCTTGGAACCAGGGCTCGCGCAGCAGACGCCGCACGAAACCTTCCGCCTCGTCGAGACCGGCGGACAATTCCGCCTGCAGGCCGATATCGGCGGTGATTGGCGCACGCTCTACCGCTTCGACCTGAGCCAGGCCTATGAGGTCGACTACCGGGTCGCCAGCCATTTCCTGTCGACGCATCCGAGCTCGCATTTCCTGTCGACGCTGGTCGCCGCGCTCGCTTTGCCCGACCGGCGCTACGCGCTGCGCAACAACCGGCTGTCGACGCATCATGCCGGCGGTCGCGATCTCGCGCTGCTCGCTGCGGCCGCCGAGCTTGCCGACGTGCTGGAGAACCAGCTCGCCATCGTCATTCCCGACCGCGCCGCCTTCGAGACGAGGCTCAGGGAAAAACGCATCGTGGAGACCTGACCAATGACCGCCCTTTCGGTTCTCGACCTGTCGCCGATCACCCAAGGCAGCACCGCCTCGCAGTCGCTCGCCAATTCGCTCGACCTTGCCCGCCATGCCGAGCACCTGGGCTACAAGCGCTACTGGCTGGCCGAGCACCACAACATGCCGGGCATCGCGAGCGCCGCGACCTCCGTCGTGATCGCGCATGTCGCCGGCGGCACCAAGTCGATCCGCGTCGGCGCCGGCGGCATCATGCTGCCCAACCATGCGCCGCTGGTGATCGCCGAGCAGTTCGGCACGCTGGCGGCACTTTTTCCCGGACGCATCGACCTCGGCCTCGGCCGCGCGCCGGGCACCGACATGCTGACCGCGCGGGCGCTGCGCCGCAACCTGGAGTCCGCCGACAATTTCCCGCAGGACGTGGTCGAGTTGATGGGCTATTTCCAGCCGGCCGAGGAAGGCCAGCGCATCCGCGCCGTGCCGGGCGAAGGCCAGACCGTGCCGGTCTGGATCCTCGGCTCCAGCCTCTATGGCGCGCAGCTCGCAGCGCTTCTCGGCCTGCCCTACGCCTTCGCCTCGCATTTCGCGCCGGCCGAGCTCGACCACGCGTTGGAGGTTTATCGCACGCGGTTCCAGCCGTCGGCGCAGCTCGACAAGCCCTATGTCATGCTCGGCCTCAATGTCTCCGCCGCGCCGACGGACGCGGAGGCGAAGCTGTTGTTCAGCTCGCTGCAGCAGGCTTTCGTCAATCTGCGCAGCGGCCGGGCCGGGCAATTGCCGCCGCCGGTCGAGAATTACGACCGCGATCTCGACCCGATGGCGAAAACCATGCTTGCCCAGGCGCTGTCCTGCGCCGTTGTCGGTTCGCCGGAGACGGTGCGCCAGGGCATCTACGCCTTCGTCCGCCGCACCGGCGCCGACGAATTGATGGTGACGGCGCAGATCTTCGATCACGCGGCGCGCGTGCGCTCCTACGAGATTCTCGCCGACGTGCACAAATCGATGTCGAAGGCGGCGTGATCGCGCCGTCACTTTTACCTGACATATTGGTAAGGGCGCGCAGATGTCCCTCTCAGCCAAGAGTTCCCCGTGACCAAAGATCTCGACGACCGCATGCATTTTGCCATCGACCTGGCGCGCCGCGCCGGCGAGCTGGGGTTGAAATATTTCCGCGACCTCGACAGTCTGGCCGTCGAGAGCAAGGGTCATCAGGACCTGGTTTCGGAAGCCGACCGCGAGGTCGAGCTGTTCATTCGCGCGGCGATCGCCGACGTGTATCCGCAAGACGGCATTATCGGCGAGGAGCATGCTGCGGTGACCGGAACAACCGGCCATGTCTGGGTGATCGACCCGATCGACGGCACCGCCAATTTCGTGCGCGGCATTCCCGCCTGGTGCGTGGTGATCGCCTGCGCCAGGGACGGCGAGACAGTGGTCGGCGTCATCCATGAGCCTTCGACCGACGAGACGTTCTACGGCCGGCTGGGCGGCGGCGCCTTCCTCAACGGCAAGCCGATCAAGACCAGCAATGCCGCGTCGCTTTCCGAGGGCGCCGTCGGCACCGGGCTGTCCAACCGCGCCTCGACCAAGAATGTCGTCACTCTCATCAGCCTGATCATGGCGGAGGGCGGCGTCTTCTACCGCAATGCTTCCGGAGCGCTGATGCTCGCCTATGCGGCGTCCGGCCGGCTGCTCGGCTATGTCGAGGAGCACATGAACGCCTGGGACTGCCTCGCCGGCATGCTGCTGGTCGAAGAGGCCGGCGGCACGGTGCTCAGAGCGGATCCGAAGACGGTGCTGGACCACGGCACGCAGGTGATCACCGGCGGCAGCCGCATCTTCCCGGGATTGCAGGCGCTGTGCGCGGAGGCCTTCGAACCTACGCACTGACGCTCTGCGCGATCGCACCCAGCGGCCGGCAGGAATTGCGGATCATCAGCCGGCCCTTCAGCACCAGCTTGCGCGGCGGCGCGTCGCGGTTGCCGGCCAGCCGGTCGAGCAGGAGGTTCGCCGCCTGCTCGCCGATCGCCTGCACCGGCTGCGCCACGGTGGTCAGCTGCGGCACGAACACGTCCGACCAGGGAAAGTCGTCGAAGCAGGCGACCGAAATGTCCTCGGGGCAAGATAGGCCGATGTCGCGGATCGCCTTCATCGTGCCGATCACCATCGGGTTGTTGGCCGAGAAGATCGCGCTTGGCCGGTCGTGCAGTGACAAGAGCTGCATGGTGGCGTTGTAGCCGTCGATCTCGTGGAAATTGCCGGAGCGTATGAGTTCCTCCGCCACCGGCAGGCCGGCCGCCTGCAGCGCCTCGCGGTAGCCAATCATGCGGTCATGCATGGGGGATATGTCGGAGGTGCCGGTGATGTAGCCGATGCGCCGGTGTCCGAGATGGATCAGATAGGTGACGGCGTCGAACACGGCGCGCTGGTTGTCCAGCACCACCGCGTCGGTGTCGACGCCCTCGCAGAGACGGTCGAGCAGCACCACCGGCACGTTGGTGTCCTCGACGATGCCCTTCAGAAGGCTGCCGTCGCCGACGCGTGCGACGATCAGCCCGTCGACCATGCGATCGAGCAGCAGGCGGATCTGCTCGTCCTGCGTGTTCAGATCCTCGTCGGTGCAGCACAGCATGACCGCATAGCCGGCGCGGTCGAAGGCCTGCTGGATGACCGAGACGACATCGGTGAAGAACGGGTTGGTGATGTGCGGCACGGTGAGGCCGATGGTGCGCGTTGTGCCCATCTTCAGGCTGCGGGCGATGGCATTGCGCTTGTAGCCGATGTCGCGGATCGCCTGCTCGATGCGTTGCGTAAGCTCGGGACTGACGGTGGCGGTACCGTTGAGCAATGCCGACACGGTGGCCACCGACACGCGCGCCGCCTCGGCTACGTGCAGCATGGTCGGTGCCGTGGATTTCCGCTGTTTTTTCCGCCCTGACGCCATCATTTTCGAAACGTTTAGCCGCCCATCTTTGACTAAACCTACGTAAAGCCGCCATTTTTCGCAAGAATTGAAATGCATCAATCCTCAGCAACCAGATAGGCGCTTGACACGTTCGAAACGTTTAGATTAGCGTTTGGGCAATCGAAGACGACGGAGGGAGGCCGTCCTTTGTCATGCAGCGCGCTGGCTCCATCACGACGGAAGACGTGACGGCCGACGGTCCGACCGTCGTCCTGAGCGCGACCGGCATTTCCAAGCGGTTCGGCGGCATCACCGCGCTGTCCGATGTCAGCCTGGACCTCAGGCGGGGCGAGGTGCATGCGCTGATGGGCGAGAACGGCGCCGGCAAGTCGACCCTGATGAAGATCCTCTCGGGCGTCTATACCGACTACGAAGGCACTGTCGCCATCGACGGCGAGGCGGTCCGTTTCGCCGGTGTTCGCGACGCCGAGGACGCCGGCATCGCCATCATCCATCAGGAGCTCAACCTCGTCCCCGAGCTCAGCGTCGCCGACAACATCTTCCTCGGCCGCGAGAAGCTGATCGCCGGGCTGGTGGTGGACCGCAAGGCGAGCAGCCGCGCGGCAAAAGCGCTGTTGGAGCGTCTCGGCATCGAGCTCGATCCGGAAGCGCGGGTCGGCCGGCTCAGGGTCGGCGAGCAGCAGCTGGTGGAGATCGCCAAGGCGCTGTCGAAATCGGCGCGCATCCTGATCATGGACGAACCGACATCGGCGCTGTCGCCGGCCGAGTGCGAGCGACTGTTCCGCATCATCCGCCAGCTCGCGGCAAGCGGCGTCGCCATCGTCTACATCTCGCACCGCATCGACGAGGTCATGCATCTGGCAAGCCGGGTGACCGTGCTGCGCGACGGGCGTCACGTGCTGACCAACGATATGGCGGCGCTGAACGAAGACGCCATCATCTCGGCCATGGTCGGCCGCGATCTTATGGCGTCCTCCGATCATCAGCGCGGTCCGGGCGGCAAGGCTGTGCTCGCGGTCAGGGACCTGTCGCTGTCGAAGCCGGACCGGCATGGCTGGCGCAGCGTGATCGAGGGCGTGAGCTTCGATCTTTCGGCGGGCGAAATCCTCGGCATAGGCGGGCTGCTGGGTTCCGGCCGCAGCGAAATCCTGGAAGCGATCTTCGGCTCCAGCGACGGCCGCACCGGCGGCGAGATCAAGCTCGACGGCGCGCCGGTCGAGATCGGCTCGCCGCGCGAGGCGCGCCGGCTGGGCATCGCCCTGGTGACCGAGGACCGCAAGACGCAAGGCCTGCATCTCACGGCCTCGATCACCGACAATGTCGCCTTGCCGCTGGTCGGCGCGCTGGCGCGCTTCGGCCTGCGCTCGCGTTCGGGCGAGCAAAGCCTGGCGCGCGAGGCCGTGAGCGCGCTTGGCATACGCTGCGAAAGCATCGAGCAGGCCGCCGGCACGCTGTCGGGCGGCAACCAGCAGAAGGTGGTGATCGGCAAATGGCTGGCGACACGGCCGCGCGTGCTTCTGCTCGACGAGCCGACGCGCGGCATCGATGTCGGCGCCAAGCGCGAGATCTACGAC
>NZ_RZRX01000204.1:0-11842 GCF_003997405.1 Mesorhizobium sp. M2A.F.Ca.ET.042.01.1.1 | reverse complement strand
CCACCGCATCCGTGTCGCCCACAAGATGATGACCGGCGGCCTGCCTTTCCTGCTGGCCGAGGTCGGCACGAGGCTGGTGACGTCGGGCCAGGCAAGCGAGATCCGCAAGCGCTGCATTGCCGAAATCCAGACGCGCCTCACCATCGTGCGCGACGTGCTGGCGGGCTTCGACTTCAAGGCGCGGGACAACGTCCCCTTCGTCTGGCTGACCTTGCCCGATCCGTGGCTGTCCGGCACCTTCAAGAACGCCTGCCTGGCGCAAGGCGTGCTCATCGACGACGAGGACGAGTTCAAGGCCGGCCGCTCCGAGCAGGTCTTTCACGGCGTGCGCTTCGGCGTCTCGCAACCGCGGCAAAGCCAGGATGTCGCCGGTGGCGTCGCCGTCATCCGCCGCCTCCTCGACGAAGGCCGCGCCGGCTACGACAGTTTTTCCTGATAGAGCCCACGGGCCCGGGGCGCCCACCGCGCCGGCAAGGGCAGTTTCCGGCATTTTCGTCATCCGATGGGGTGTATCGCGCGAAAAGCTTGCGATAAGAGGAGGACTCGAAAACTCCCCTCTCCCACGGACAAAAATCGCCGCTCATGACCATTTCCAATTCCGTGCCGATCACCCCTGAGCTCGTCGCCGCGCACGGGCTGAAGCCCGACGAGTACCAGCGTATCCTCGACCTGGTCGGTCGCGAGCCAAGCTTCACCGAACTCGGCATCTTCTCGGCGATGTGGAACGAGCACTGCTCCTACAAGTCCTCGAAGAAATGGCTGCGCACGCTGCCGACCAGCGGTCCGCAGGTCATCCAAGGCCCTGGCGAGAATGCCGGCGTGGTCGACATCGGCGACGGCGACTGCGTCGTCTTCAAGATGGAGAGCCACAACCACCCCTCCTACATCGAACCCTATCAGGGCGCCGCGACCGGCGTCGGCGGCATCCTGCGCGACGTCTTCACCATGGGCGCGCGGCCGGTTGCGGCGATGAACGCGCTGCGCTTCGGCGCGCCGGATCATCCCAAGACCCGGCATCTCGTCGCCGGTGTGGTTTCGGGCGTCGGCGGCTACGGCAATTCCTTCGGCGTGCCGACGGTTGGCGGCGAGGTCAATTTCGACGCCCGCTACAACGGCAACATCCTGGTCAACGCCTTCGCGGCGGGGCTGGCTAAGACCAACGCCATCTTCCTGTCGCAGGCCAAGGGCGTCGGCCTGCCAGTGGTCTATCTCGGCGCCAAGACCGGGCGCGACGGCGTCGGCGGCGCCAGCATGGCCTCGGCCGAGTTCGACGACAAGATCGAGGAGAAGCGCCCAACCGTGCAGGTCGGCGACCCCTTCACCGAAAAATGCCTGCTGGAAGCCTGCCTCGAGTTGATGGCGTCGGGCGCCGTCATCGCCATCCAGGACATGGGCGCGGCCGGCCTCACCTGCTCGGCGGTCGAAATGGGCGCCAAGGGCGACCTCGGCATCGAGCTCGATCTCGACAAGGTGCCGGTGCGCGAGGAGCGCATGAGCGCCTATGAGATGATGCTGTCGGAAAGCCAGGAGCGCATGCTGATGGTGCTGCGCCCCGAGAAGGAAGAGGAAGCCGAGGCGATCTTCCGCAAATGGGGTCTCGACTTTGCTATCGTCGGCAAGACAACCAACGATCTGCGCTTCCGTGTCATCCACCAGGGCGATGAAGTCGCCAACCTTCCGATCAAGGAACTGGGCGACCAGGCGCCGGAATATGACCGCCCCTGGGTCGAGGCGAAGAAGCCGGCGCCGCTGGCCGCGAGCGATGCGCCGAAGGCGGATGTCGCCGACGCGCTGCTGAAAATGCTCGGCGGACCGGACCTCTCCTCGCGCCGCTGGGTGTGGGAGCAGTACGACACGCTGATCCAGGGCAATTCGCTGCAGCTTCCCGGCGGCGATGCCGGCGTGGTGCGCGTCGAAGGCCACCCGACCAAGGCGCTCGCCTTCTCCTCCGACGTCACGCCGCGCTATTGCGAGGCCGATCCTTACGAAGGCGGCAAGCAGGCGGTCGCCGAATGCTGGCGCAACCTGACCGCCACCGGCGCGTTGCCTCTCGCCGCCACCGACAATCTCAATTTCGGCAATCCGGAGCGCCCCGAGATCATGGGCCAGTTCGTCGGCGCAGTAAAAGGTATCGGCGATGCCTGCCGCGCGCTGGGCTTCCCGATCGTCTCCGGCAATGTCTCGCTTTACAACGAAACCAATGGCCGCGGCATCCTGCCGACGCCGACCATCGGCGGCGTCGGGCTGATCGCCGACTGGTCGAAGATGGCGCGCATCGCCTTTGCCGCCGAGGGCCAGATGATCGTGCTGGTCGGCGCGCCGCCGAGCTGGGGCAGCCATCTCGGCCAGTCGATCTATATGCGCGACATCCACGGCCGCGCCGACGGCCCGCCGCCACCCGTCGACCTGGCGCATGAAAAGCGCGTCGGCGACCATGTGCGCGCGCTGATCGCTTCCGGCATCGTCACCGCCGCGCACGACGTCTCGGACGGCGGCCTAGCGGTAGCGCTCGCGGAAATGGCGATGGCTTCGGGCATTGGCGCTGCCATTCCGGGGCTGACCGGCACCGATCCGATCCCGGTCTGGTTCGGCGAGGACCAGGGCCGCTACCTGCTGACGCTGTCGCTCGATCCGCAAAGCGGCGAATGGGACAGTATCCGCGAGGAGCAGAGCAAGCTCGGCATCTTCGCGCCCTGGATCGGCACCACCGGCGGGCGTGACTTGAAACTGGGTGACGCACGGCCGGTCCCGGTGAGCGAGCTGAAGGCCGCCCATGAAGGCTGGTTCCCGCGCTTCATGGACCAGGCCAGTTGACCAGAAGCATGTCTTCCGAAAGTGTGCAGCGGTTTCGGGAAAAGACATGCTTACGACAAGAGACTTAAATCATGTCGCATCAATCCTTTTTTATGCGACATGATTTAACTGCGAACGCGCTGATCGCAGTTGTCTTCTGGCCTTCGCTGTTCTTCTTCTGGTTCCTCGGCCCGTTCGTTTTCTTGTTGCTGTCGACCACCTCGAGCGAGGTGTGCGCACGGCTGGAAACCCGCGACGAGTTCCTGGCGGCGGCCAACGGTGCGCTGCCAATGCTCGTCTTGCAGACCCTGATCTACGCGGTTCCGATCGTCTGCCTGGTGCTGTGGGACAGGCTCGCGCCAGAGCCGGCGCGAACACGGAATATCGCGACCTGCATCAAGCTCTTCATCGTTGCCGCGATCACCGGAGCGACTTGGGACTATGGCTCGTCCCTGGTCTGCGACGGCTATGGCCAACCCTTCTTCTCGTCCGCCTGGCGAATGACGAGCTATCTCCCGATCGTCGGCCTGCTGATCAACATCCCGCTTTATATACTCACCTTCAGCCTTGGCCGGGCCTTCTCGACCCGCGATGACATCACCGAAGACGGCGTGGTCCATTCGAAGCAGGGCAATTCTTAGGCCGCGGTCGCGGACGGAACGGCTTCAATCCGGGCCGGAAAGGTTTTAGGCTCGCGAGTCAGATCATACCGGTGCCGCCTAGCTGCCCGCCGCACGAGACAGGATTTTGCCATGGCAATGGATGCCCACGACATCGAAAAACTGATCAAGGAAGGCATTCCGGACGCCAAGGTGACGATCCGTGATCTCGCCGGCGACGGCGACCATTACGCGGCGGAGGTCGTTGCCGAAAGCTTCCGGGGCAAGAGCCGGGTCCAGCAGCACCAGATGGTCTATGACGCGCTGAAGGGCAATATGGGCGGAGTGCTGCACGCGCTGGCGCTGCAGACCAGCGTCCCGGACTGAACGCTGTCACCCTCTCAGGCTTGGCACAAAATCGCGTTATCCCTTGCGCCATTCAAGTAGCGTCACGGCTAACGTCTTGTTTCAGCCACCCTATGGGTTTATTTGAAGGACATGCTTCGAGCCTGACTCCCACAGGCATGAAAGGATTGTCCATGACCGGCATCAGCGACTACATCGACAATGAAGTGAAGAGCAACGACGTCGTGCTCTTCATGAAGGGCACCCCGGGCTTCCCGCAATGCGGCTTTTCCGGCCAGGTGGTGCAGATCCTCGATTACATCGGGGCCGACTACAAAGGCGTGAACGTGCTCGACTCGGCCGAACTGCGCCAGGGCATCAAGGACTATTCCAACTGGCCGACCATCCCGCAGCTCTATGTGAAGGGCGAATTCGTCGGCGGTTGCGACATCGTGCGGGAAATGTTCCAGGCCGGCGAGTTGCAGGACTTCCTGGTCGAAAAGGGCGTCAGCGTCAAAGGCGCGGCCTGATTCAATCTTGCTCGCCGGCGGAGGCTAACTCTTCGGCCGGCAAGCATCGCCCGGGGCTGCCCCCACCTCGGCAATCATGAACCCGGATCGCGGGGATGAGACGAACCAGCGCGCCGGCCAGCCGGCGCTTGTTCGTTGAAAGATCGGACTTTGCCGTGGACAAGCAGGTAGAAGCGTCGCAACGGGCAAGCAGCTTGCCCATTCCGCGCTGGGAATTCATTGCGCTTTGCGCAGCGCTGATGGCGCTCAACTCCCTGGCCATCGACATCATGCTACCGGCGCTGCAGCAGATCGGCGCCTCGCTTGGCGTCGAGAGCGAGAACCACCGCCAATATGTCATCACCGCCTATATGCTCGGCTTTGGCGGCGGACAGCTTTTGTTCGGGCCCATTTCGGATCGCTTTGGACGCCGCGCGCCGCTGGTCTTTGGCTTGGTGGTCTATGTCGTGGCTGCGGCTGCCGCCGCCATAGCGCCCAGTTTCGCCTTGCTGCTGACCTGGCGTCTCATCCAGGGCATCGGCGCGGCTGCGACCCGCGTCATCGCCGTCTCGATCGTGCGCGACACGTTCGAAGGCCGGCTAATGGCCGAAGTGATGTCGCTGATCTTCATGGTGTTCATGGCCATCCCCGTCATCGCTCCAAGCATCGGCCAGTTCGTCATGCTGTTCGCCACCTGGCACTGGATTTTCGTGACCATGGCCATCGGCGCGC
The DNA here is from genome assembly GCF_003997405.1 of Mesorhizobium sp. M2A.F.Ca.ET.042.01.1.1. NCBI lineage: Bacteria > Pseudomonadati > Pseudomonadota > Alphaproteobacteria > Hyphomicrobiales > Phyllobacteriaceae > Mesorhizobium > Mesorhizobium sp. M2A.F.Ca.ET.042.01.1.1. Next base: position 6,864 of record NZ_RZRX01000204.1, on the reverse strand, counting down.
TGATCGTTTCGACCTGGGCTCTGCTGCGCCTGCCGGAGACGCTGCATGCGGAATATCGCCGGCCGCTCACGGTAAGCTCGGTCGTCGGCGGCTTCCGCATCGTGCTCACCAACCGGCTCACGCTTTGCTATGCCTTCGCCAGCACCTTCATCTTCGCCGCCATGTTCGGCTTCATCAGCTCGGCGCAGCAGATCTACATCGACATCTTCCATGTCGGCGAATTGTTCCCGCTGATTTTTGCCGGTGTTGCCGCCGTGCTTGCCTTCTCCAATTATCTGAATTCGCGGCTCGTCGGACAGATCGGAATGCGCCGTCTGTCGCAAGGCGCGCTGCTCATCTTCCTGTGCATCAGTCTTGCCTGGCTGGTCGTTTCGTTGGAGATGCAGATGCCGCTCTGGCTCTTCATCACCTTCTTTGCCGGCGCGATGCTGCCGTTCGGCGGACTGGGCGCGAATTTCAACGCTCTCGCTATGGAGCCGCTCGGCGAGCTCGCCGGCACGGCGGCATCCATCCTTGGCTTCATGCAGACTTTTCTCGGCGCCCTGATCGGCGCGGCGATCGGCCAGGCCTATAACGGCACGGTCACGCCCCTGGCCGCAGGCTTCTGCAGCGTTTCGGTCGCGGCCTTGCTGATGATCCTGATCGCCGAGCGGGGCAGGATGTTCCAGCCGCACAATCCCCCTGTTTCGGGGCACGTCACCGATCTGCATTAGGTTGTCGTCTGGCCAGCGGTTGCCGGCCGGGGCGCGGTTTGTTCCTATTCGGCCCAGAGCTCGCGGCGCAACTCGTCCCAGCTTTGCTTGTCCGGCGCGACCAGCAGGCCGCCGTCGACATGCGACGGCAGGTAGGCGCTGCCGTCAACGCGCGCGACATGGCCGCCGGCTTCCTGATGGATCAGCGCGCCCGCCAGATGATCCCAGGGCATCAGCTTGTTGTAGAGCACGAAATGGGCGTGACCGCTCGCAAGCAGCCGGTATTCATGCGCGGCGCAGCGATAGGCGAATTGCGACAGCGTCTTGGTCTGGTTGCGGGCGAGCCGCGAGCGCTCAGGCTCTTCGAGGAACTGCCAGGAAACGGCGCCGGTCATCTGCGACATCGGCACCGGCGCCGCGACGCGGACCTTCTCCAGCGCGCCATGCGCGTGGCGGATATGGCTGCCCGCGCCCTTGGCGCCGATCAGCCAATCCTTGCCGACCGGATCGTGGATGATGCCGGCGACGGTCTCGCCATTGACGACGACGCCGGCCATGACGCCGAACAGCGGCACGCCGGAGGCGAAGTTGAAAGTGCCGTCGACCGGATCGATGACGAAGGCAAGCGCGGCATCGCCAAGGCCCGACAGCAGCGCCGGATTGTCGGAGCAGGCCTCCTCGCCAACCACCATAGCGTCTGGATAGCGCTCGCGCAGCCGGCCGGTGATCAGCCTCTCGGCGTTGACGTCCGCCTCGGTGACGAGGTCGGCAGCGGACGTCTTCTGGCGCACGTCGCCCTCGCCCAGCTTGCGGAAGCGCGGCATAATTTCCGCCCTGGCGGCCTCCGCGAGAAGTTCGGCCAGCCAGTCGATCGCGCGGTCGTCAAATGTCATCGGAAATGTCTTGCCCTGTGGTGAGGCGCGCGTCGAGCGCGGCGAAATCGAACAGTTTTCGGTCGAGCAGGTGCGAGGGCCTGACATTGGTCATGGCGCGGATCATCGTGTCCTTGCGGCCTGGCATGCGCTTCTCGATGTCGTCGAGCATGGCCTTCATGGCGTTGCGCTGCAGCCCTTCCTGGCTACCGCAGAGATCGCAGGGAATGATCGGGAATTTCATCGCGTTGGCGAATTTCTCGAGATCGGCCTCGGCGCTATAGGCGAGCGGCCGCAGCACCATGACGTCGCCCTCGTCATTGAGAAGCTTGGGCGGCATGGCGGCGAGGCGCCCGCCATGGAACAGGTTCATGAAGAAGGTTTCGAGGATGTCCTCGCGGTGATGGCCAAGCACCAGCGCCGAACACCTCTCTTCGCGCGCGATGCGATAGAGATGGCCGCGCCGCAGCCGCGAACAGAGCGAGCAATAGGTGCTGCCCTCCGGCAGTTTGTCGGTCACCACCGAATAGGTGTCCTGGTATTCGATGCGGTGGGCGATGCCATTGGCGTTGAGATAATCGGGCAGGATGTGTTTTGGGAAATTCGGCTGCCCCTGGTCGAGATTGCAGGCGAGCAGATCGACAGGCAGCAACCCGCGCCATTTGAGGTCGAGCAAAAGCGCCAGCAGGCCGTAGGAATCCTTGCCGCCCGAAAGCGCCACCAGCCAGCGTTCGCCGGGCTTCACCATGGCGAAATCCTCGATTGCCTGGCGCGTCAGCCTCAACAACCGCTTGCGCAGCTTGTTGAACTCGACCGAGGACGGCACGTCGCGAAACAGCGGATGGAAGCCGCCCTCGGCATCATCGTCGATCGGCTCTAGGGATTTTACATCTGGCAGCATATTCATGGCGCTGGTGCCCACGGGTCCTGTTGGCGCACGGCTTACCGGACATAGCGAACAAAGAAAAGGCCGCCTCGAGGGCGGCCTTGGATGTTGCGGCTGATTGAGTTCGATCAGCGCGAGTAGAATTCGACGACCAGGTTCGGTTCCATCTGCACGGCGAACGGAACGTCCGACAGGCCGGGAACGCGCGCGAAGGTCGCGGTCATCTTGTTGTGGTCGGCTTCGATATAGTCCGGCACGTCGCGCTCGGCGAGAGCGACCGACTCCAGCACGATCACGAGCTGCTTCGACTTCTCCCGCACCTCGATGACGTCGCCCGGCTTGCAGCGATACGAACCGATGTTGGTGCGCTTGCCGTTGACGTTGACATGGCCGTGGTTGACGAACTGACGGGCGGCGAAGATGGTCGGCACGAACTTGGCGCGATAGACGATCGCGTCGAGGCGCGACTCAAGCAGGCCGATCAGGTTCTCGGAGGTGTCGCCCTTGCGGCGGTTGGCCTCTTCATAGACCTTGCGGAACTGCTTTTCCGAAACGTCGCCATAGTGACCCTTCAGCTTCTGCTTGGCGCGCAGCTGCAGGCCGAAGTCGGAAAGCTTGCCCTTGCGGCGCTGGCCATGCTGGCCGGGGCCGTATTCACGCTTGTTGACCGGGGACTTCGGGCGGCCCCAGATGTTTTCGCCGAGACGGCGGTCGATCTTGTATTTCGCGGATTCGCGCTTGCTCATCGCATTCCCTTTCAAAACAATATACCCGGAACCCATGGCTCCGGGCGAAGGAAACGCGCCCTCCTCTGGCCTCCGTTTTCGAGACCTGACAGGGTTTCCCACGCAAAGCGACGGCAAACCCACGGGACACGTCAAAACAAACCACTGGGCGTCGCCACCCGGTGTTGGGGGGCCTGTTAAACACAGATTTAACCGCTGTCAAGCTTGCGGCTGGCGACGCCGACGGCAACTCGATATCATCCCTGCGTTGCATGCGGCGTTGGCCGTGGCGGAAAGTTGCACGCCGGCGGCATAGGGCGGCGTCTTCGGATCCAAACGCCCAGCAAATGATGAAGGGACTGGAGCAGAGGAGTGCGAATTCCCATGAAGAAATTCTTCCTTACCCTGACCGGAGCCGCCGTCTTGGCCGGTTCGATGGCGGTCATGACGCCAGAACCGGCCATGGCCAGGCATTGGCACGGCCACAAGCAGGTGTGCCGCGTGGTGGTGAAGAAAAGAGTCGTCTGGCGCCACGGCCACCGCCATGTCGTGCGCTACAAGACGAAATACTGCTGGTGGCGCCGCTAGCCTTCTTTCGGCAAGACCTCGACGGAAGCCCGCGGCCAACACCGCGGGCTTTTTCATCCGATCGCGATCTATGACTTCTTGCTGGGCAGGCCCTTGCGCCTAGTCTCGGCGAATTCCTCGAGCTGCTTCTCGCTCATCGAGTCATACATCTCGCGCGACGCGCCCTTGAGCTCGCTTTTCTTGATCTCGCCGCGCTTGGCGGAAAGCGCTGCGCCGGCTGCCTTTTGCTGGGCTTGCGATGTGGCGGGCATGGCGGTTTCTCCTTTGCTGGAGAGCAATTCCAGGAAAAATGTGAAACGGTTTTCCGTCAGGAATTGCGTCAATCAGATAGAGTAGAAACGCCGCGCTTCGGCGGCAGTTCCGGCGCCAACAGCGCAATCCCCGGAAGCCCGATCTTCGCTGGCCGACTTCCCGCGTCCGGGACGCCGGTGTAGGACAACGGCATGAAATCGCTGACCGATCCCTCACAGGCACTCTCCACCGGCCTCGCGAAGATCCGCACCGAGTTCCACGTGCCGGATGGATTTCCGCCGGAGGTGATGGCTGCGGCGGAAGCGGCGGCCAGGCGTGTGCCCAGCCAGCATGCCGACCGCACCGCAATGCCTTTCATCACGCTCGATCCGGCGAGCTCCACCGATCTTGATCAGGCCTTTTCGATCGAGGCCAGCGGCGGCGATCTCCTCTTGCATTATGCCATCGCCGACGTGGCCTGGTTCGTCGAGGACGGCGACGCGATTGATCTCGAAGCCTGGAACCGGGGCGAGACGCTTTATTTGCCGGACGGCAAGGCCGGGCTCTATCCGCCGGTGCTTGCCGAGGCCTCGGCGAGCCTTTTGCCCGAGGGACCCCGCCCGGCGGTCATCTTCACGATCAGGGTTGCCGGGGACGGCGCGGTGAAGCTGGACGGCGCGGAGCGCGCCGTCATCCAAAGCCGCGCCAAGCTCGCCTATGACAGCGTGCAACCCTCCGACGTTCCAGCCGGCTTTGCCGATCTGGCGCGGCGCATGGCGGTCAACGAAGAGCGCCGCGGCGCTTCGCGCGTCGACCCGCCCGAGCAGGAGGTGGAAAGGCTCGCCGACGGCACGTTCCGCCTTTCGTTCCGGCCGCTGCTGAAAACCGAACAGGACAATGCAGCACTTTCGCTGGCCGCCAATATGGCGATCGCCGACGCCATGCTGGCGCACAAGACCGGGCTGTTTCGGGTGATGTCGGGGCCGGATGCCTCCAAGGTGCAGAGGGTGCGCAGCGCGGCGCAGGCGCTCGGCCTGTCCTGGCCGGCCTCCACCAGCCTGCGCGACTATCAGCGCACGCTCGATCCGGCCGATCCAAAACAGGCGGCGCTGATGCTGGAAATCCGCCGCGCGGGCAACGGCGCGTCCTACCAGCCCTATCAGCAGGGCGTCGTCCCCTGGCATGAAGCGATGGCCGCGACCTATGCGCATGCCACTGCGCCACTCCGGCGGCTGGCCGACCGCTACGTCGTGCGCTGCGCGCTGGCAATCGCCAACGGTCAGCCGGTGCCGCAGGCGGTCAGCGACGCCTTCGCCAGGCTGCCGAAGGTGATGGGGCGCGGCGATGCCAGAGCCTCGCAGATCAATCACGCTGCCATCGACCTTGCCGAGGCGGTGATGCTCAAGGGGCACGAGGGTGAGACGTTCAGGGCCGTCGTCACCGACTTCGTCGATCATGGCGTGCGCGCGCAGCTTGCCGACATGCCTGTCGTTGCCAACGTGAAAGCCTCCGGACTCAGGCAGGGCGACGATCTCAGGCTGAAGCTGGTCTCGGCCGATCCGGATCAGCGCAGCATCGTCTTCGAGACTGTCACGCCGGCTTGAGCCCCACATATGTGCTAATGTGGGTTTGTGGAATATAGGGAATTGATATGACCGACCAGCAGCACCAAAGTCTCAAGGCGCTGGCCGCCTTGCAGGGCAAGACAATCAAGCAGTACGCGCTCGAGCGGCTGTTCCCTGGCGACACGGATGCTGATCAGGCATGGCAGGAACTGAAAGCCCTACTGGGAACGCGCATCAACGAGGGGCTGGCTGGAAATCTATCCGCCAAGAGCATTGGTGAAATCCTCGATGAAGAACTGGCCGAAGGCGGCCGCGAGTGAACCAACGCATTAATGAGTGAGGCAAGGCGCGCTCCGGCGCGGAGGCCGCTGCGGAAGGCGGCTGGTGGCTTATGCGAGGAAGTACATGGCGCCGGCCCTCGCCTTGATTGCCACATCAGTGCTTCGCCCGGCGAAGGCCGGAAGCGCAGGAAACCGGTATTTGCAGGCTGGCCTCACCTGGATATCGACACGCCTTAGCGCGCGGTCAGTCCAAATCCCTGGATCAGGCGTCGCGTGGCGAAATCCACCTTGCCGGAAGTGAAGACGGCAAGATCGGGCTCGCTGTCGCTGGATATTTCTGCGACCGGCTCGAGCAGCGACATGGCGCGCCGGGCGATCGCTTCGGCCGGGTCGATCCAGTCGACCGGCCAGGGCGCGGTCTTGCGCATGCGGTTGACGAGAAATGGATAATGCGTGCAGGCAAGCACGACGATATCGGTGCGGTTGCCCTCGCGCTCGATGAAACAAGGCGCGATTTCGGCGCGCACGGCTTCTTCATCGACAAAGCCCTGGCGCATATAGATTTCGGCCAACCCCGCCAGCCGGTCGCTGCCGACCAGGCGCACATGGCATTTCTGCGCCCATTTGCTGATCAGGTCGCGCGTGTACTGGCGTTTCACCGTGCCGGGTGTCGCCAGCACGGAGACGAGGCCGGATCGCGTGCGCTCGGCCGCCGGCTTGATTGCCGGCACGGTGCCGACAAAGGGATGTCCGGGGAATTTGTCGCGCAGCGCGTCGATCACCAGCGTCGACGCGGTGTTGCAGGCTATGACCGAAATCGCCGGCTGCAGCCGGTCGAGCAATTTGCCGAACAGCGTAAGGATGTGTTCCTTGAGAGCCGGCTCTTCCCAGGCGCCATAAGGAAAAGCCGCGTCGTCGGCGACATAGACGAAGCGGCGATCGGGCATCAGCACGCGCGCCTCGCGCAGCACGGTCAGCCCGCCGACGCCGGAATCGAACATCAGGATCGGGCGCGGGCTTGATC
>NZ_RZRX01000203.1:0-12081 GCF_003997405.1 Mesorhizobium sp. M2A.F.Ca.ET.042.01.1.1 | reverse complement strand
AGCTGCATGCCGCCGGCGTCGGCCAGCATATGGTCGAGCTTGACGTCGGAATAGCGCGCCTTGTGCGTCTGGGAGACGACTTCGTTCCACAAAACGCCCGACTTCATAACGTTGCGCTTTTCCATCGAGGTGACGTGATTCCGGCGCGTCCGCGCCAACTCGAAGGCGACGCCGGAGATGCGCTCGATTTCGAACGTGTCGTAGACCTGGGTGTCGATGCCGCGCTTCTGGCCGTTGCCGAGATCGATGATCTGCTTCGGCTCGCCGAAATAGACGCCGCCGGTGAGCTCGCGCACGATGAGGATGTCGAGGCCCTCTACCACCTCCTGCTTGAGCGAGGAGGATGCCGCCAGCGCCGGATAGCAGATCGCGGGCCTGAGATTGGCGAACAGCTCCATGTCCTTGCGCAGGCGCAGCAGGCCGGCCTCGGGGCGCACCTCGTAAGGCACCGCATCCCATTTCGGGCCGCCGACAGCGCCGAACAGCACCGCGTCCGCCGCCATCGCCTTGGCCATGTCGGCGTCGGAGATCGCCGCGCCATGCGCGTCGTAGGCGCAGCCGCCGACCAGGCCCTCGTCGGTGGCGAAGCCGCTGCCGAGCTTGTCGTTCATGGCCTTGATCAGCTTCTTCACCTCGGCCATCGCCTCGGGGCCGATGCCGTCGCCGGCGAGCAGGAAGAGATTTTTCGAAGCCATGGAGAACCGTCCGGTGAGAGTTTGGAGAAATCGCGGCTTTTGCTAAACGCCAAGCGGGCGCGGCGCAAGGGGACCTCTCGAAGCTTTGTTTCCTCGCCCCCGCAAAGCGGGGGAGAGGTGTCCGCGAAGCGGACGGAGAGGGGGCCTTCGTAGGGCGCTCCCCCTCTCCGTCTCGGCTTCGCCGAGCCACCTCTCCCCCATTTCATGGGGGCGAGGAAACCAAGCTGGAACAGCGCCTACCGATGCGCCAAAATATTCACCAGCCGCCCGAACGGATCGCGCACGTAAAACCGCCGCACGCCCCAGGGCTCGTCGGCCGGGCCGTATTCGACGGCGAAGCCAGCGGCCTCCATGGCATCGAGCGCTGCGTCGACATCGTCGACCTCGATCGACAGGTCCGGCACCGGCGTGCCCGACCCGCCCTCGGCCATGAAGCTCACCTGCACCGTCATGGTCTCGGCCGAGCCGCAAGTGCGGATCCAGCCTTGGTCCATCAGGACATCAAGCCCGAGCACGTCCTGGTAGAAGAGCTTGGCCGCCGCAATGTCGGGGCTTTCGATATTGGCGACGATGCGCCTGACCTTCACCATGAGCCGCTCCTTGCCTTTGCGTGTCCGGCAGCCCTCCGAATTTGCGGCGCCGGCCACCTATGCAGTGCGCCTGAGCGCCGTCACCTCGATCTCGATCTTCATCTCCGGCTTGTTGAGCTGGCACACGATCATCGTCGCCGCCGGACGGATGTCGCCGAACGCCTCGCCGAGGATCGGGAAGACCACGTCAACATAAGCCTGGTCGGTGATGTAGTAATGCGCCCGCACCACATCGGCCATGTCGAAGCCGCCATCGGCCAGCGCCTTGGCGATGGTGGCGAGGCAGTTGCGCGTCTGCACCTCGACCGTGTCGGGCATGATCATGGTGGCATAGTCGTAGCCGGTCGTGCCGGAGACGAAGCACCAGTCGCCCTGCACCACCGCCCGCGAATAGCCGGCGGTCTTCTCGAAGGGTGAGCCGGTGGAGATGAGCTTGCGCATGGAAGCCTCGCGTTGGTTGTCTCGACCTGCATCTAGCAAAAGAGGCGCTGCTGGTCGTGAGCCAAGCCTCGGCGGAACATTGTCACGAAGGCAATCACCAGCCTCGGAGATTAGCTGCAGCCGTCCCTCCCCTCGTCATTCCAGGGCGAAGCAAGGAGCGAAGCGACGCGCGCAGACCCTGGAATCCATGCCGTTACCTCGAAGCCCCGCCCAGCGGTGCAGAATTCTGCTCCATTGCACTCTACGGCAGCGGTCACGGCATGGATCCTCGGGTCTGCGCGCCGCTACGCGTCGCTCCGCCCGTGGATGACGAAGTCGCGATCGCCGTGCCCTACCGCCCCTTAATTCCCCGACCCCTGCGCATCCTCATAGGCCTTCTCGATATCCGCCGGCCAATCCTTGACCGGCGGCCAGGCCTGCGGCTCGCCATTGTCGCCTCGGCGGGCGAAATAGACCTTCTGCTTGGCCGGGTCGACAGCCATGAAGCCGTCATTGCCGCCGCAGTCATGCGGCACGCAGCCGGTGGCGTAGAAGGCGCCTGATGCCGTCTTTTCGGTGCCGCCGCCGACCAGCAGGCTGGTCGCCATGTCGGGCATGTCGTTGCCCAGCAGCACCTGGCCGGCCTTGTAGACCGCCTCATTGTGGAAGGCGTCGATGATGTTGTCGTATTTCGACGGGTCGACATCTTTCCAGTCGGTGCCGGGCTCCGGCGTGTAGGTCAGGTTGCCGGAGGTCGTCAGCCCTTCCGTGGGCGACCATTGCAGCGCCGGCTTGGAATCGCCTGGCAAAAGGTAGGGCACGAAATAGATGGCGCTGTCGGAGACGGCGGCCGGCGGCGCGCCGCATTCGTCCTGCTCGACCGTGGTGGTCTCAATCTCGCCGTCCTTCTTCCAGACGATGACCTTGGCCGGGCCGCATTGATTGCCGCCGTCGCCGACATCGACCAGCGCGACGTTGACGTCGCCGATCTTGACGATCTTGTCGAAGAAGACGTCGTAATTGCTGGCCAGCTGCTTGCCGTCATAGGACAGCACCTTCTCGCCGTCCTGCTCCGGCTGCGTGATGGTGAGCTGCCCGCCCTCGAAGGGGATCGGCGCCTGCTTGTCGTCCTCCGACGCAGCCTGGTCGCTGCCCTGGTCGGCCGTGCCTTGATCGGCAGCCGGCTGGTCGGACGTGGCGGGCACCGTGGTCTGCGCGTGGGTGCCGATTGTGGCGAGAAGGATTGCCACCGAAGCGGCCAGAAGCGAGCGTGTCATGACTGTCCCCTCCATTCAGTCGCCACGAACCCGGCCGCGAACGGCCGGGCCACTACGTTCAGAATGTCAGGCCCAGGGGCGCTGCTCGGCGTTCCGCTTCTCGAAGGATGCGATGGCGCCGGCCTTCTCCATCGTGAGGCCGATATCGTCCAGGCCGTTGAGCAGGCAATGGCGCTTGAAGTCGTCGAGGTCGAATTTGACCACGCCGCCGTCCGGCCCGCGGATTTCCTTGGCCTCGAGATCGATCGACAGCGTCGCGTTGGAGCCGCGCGAGGCGTCGTCCATCAGCTTATCGAGGTCTTCCGGGCTGACCGTGATCGGCAGGATGCCGTTCTTGAAGCAGTTGTTGTAGAAAATGTCGGCGAAAGAGGTCGAGATCACGCAACGGATGCCGAAATCGAGCAGCGCCCAGGGCGCATGCTCGCGGCTCGAGCCGCAGCCGAAATTGTCGCCGGCGACCAGGATCTGCGCCTTGCGGTAGGCCGGCTTGTTGAGCACGAAATCCGGGTTCTCCGAACCGTCCTCATTGTAGCGCATCTCGGCGAACAGGCCGGTGCCGAGCCCGGTGCGCTTGATCGTCTTGAGATAATCCTTCGGGATGATCATGTCGGTGTCGACATTGACGATCGGCATTGGCGCGGCGACGCCGGTGAGCTTGGTGAATTTATCCATGGGTACCTGCCCGTCTTCTTGGCTTGCGGCGAATTTTGCGGGACGGTTTACACAAAGCCGGCGGCAAATGAAAGGCAACTGTTCGTGCACGGCCTTTGCGCCAATGGCGGCATTTAGCAGCGGACCCGCCCCGTCTCGGCCGGGGGCCTCCAGCGCAGGACTGACGCTCTTCCCCTGAGTTACGGGCCGCTGCCATTGTATCATAACGCGCGTCAAGAAACGCCTTCGAAATCGTGGCCGGCTGGTGCAGTCTGCGGCCATGGCCGATCCTTCCAAAGTCCTTTATGCAAGCGAGCCCACGCTCGATGTCGCCGAGTTCCGCCGCGTGTTGGTCGAATCCGGCCTCGGCGAAACGCGCCCGATCGACGACGAGGCCCGCCTGAAGAGGATGCTCGACAATGCCAACCTAGTGTTGACCGCGCGCCTCGACAAAGAAGGCAAGCCGCTTGTCGGCGTCGCGCGCGGCGTCACCGACTTCTCCTGGGTCTGCTATATTTCCGAGCTCGCCGTGTCCGCCTCGGCGCAAGGGCTCGGCATCGGCAAGGGCCTGATGGACGAGGCGCGCCGCCATCTCGGCCCTTCGGTCGCCATCAGCCTGATCTCGATGCCCGACGCCGTCGGCTTCTACGAGCGCATCGGCATGACGCGCATGACCGACGCCTTCTGGTTCTCCCGCAAGCGCTGACGCTCCCGCAAGCTGATGGCGCCGGTCCGCGCAGCCCGGCACCCGATCTTTTTGCGCCTCACCGCTTGACATGCAACCAAATGGTTGCATATTAGAGCCATGAGCATGGATGCCGTCTTTCGCGCTTTGGCCGACCCGACCCGCCGGCAATTGCTGGATAGCCTCCATGCAAGGAACGGGCAGACGCTGAACGCGCTCTGCGAGCACATGGATATGACGCGCCAGGCGGTGACCAAGCACCTGGCGATCCTCGAGGAGGCGAACCTCGTTACCACCATGCGCCGCGGCCGCGAGAAGGAGCACTACCTCAACCCCGTTCCGATCAACGAGATCGCCGAGCGCTGGATCGGCAAGTTCGAGCGCCATCGGCTCAACGCATTGAGCGACCTGAAGCAACGCCTTGAAAGGGAAGAGCCGTGAGCGAGAACAGCTTCGTCTATGTCACCTATATCCGCACCACGCCTGAGAAACTCTGGCAGGCACTGACCGATCCGGAATTCAACCGGCAGTTCTTCCTCTGCTCCCACCAGGAGAGCGACTGGAAGGTCGGATCGAGCTGGAAACTGATCTTCCCCGACGGGCGCGTCGCCGATTCCGGCGAGATTCTCGAGGTCGACCCGCCGAAACGCCTGGTGATCAAATGGCGCAATGAATGGCTGCCGGAGATGAAGGAAGACGGCTACACGCGCTGCACCTTCACCATCGAGCCGGACGGCGAATTGATGAAGCTCGCCGTCGTGCACGAGGCCGACGGCCCGCACAGGCTGATCGCCAACGTCTCCAAGGGCTGGCCGCTGGTGCTGGCGAGCCTCAAGAGCCTGCTTGAAACCGGCAAGGGTTTCGAGCGCCCGCCCTCTAAGGGCTGACCTTCGTTTCGGATACGAGACAATTTCGCTGGGGGTGCATGCGATGCTGCAACTGTCCTTCCCGCAAGCCATGGCGAATGCCGACACGGTGATGGCTTCGGTCGACCTTCCCGTCGCGCCGGACGAGGTCATCGCCGCACTGGTCACCCGGGAGGTCGAGCGCTGGTGGGGTTCGCCCGAAACCTATCGTATGACGGATGGAACGCCGATCTTCGCGTCGGTGGAAGCTGGCGCGTTCTCGTGGAGACGGCCGACGCCCGACGCCTACCCGCCAGCGGCGAGTTTCTTGAGATCGAGATGCCGCGCCGCATCGTGCAGACACGGCGCTACGACTGGGACCATCCGGCGCTCGGCCGTAAGGAAACGACCGTGGCTTATCTGCTTGAGCCCATCACTGGCGGCACGCGGCTCACCATCTGCCACGGCGGATTCGCGGGATTCCCGGACGCCGCGGCGGAACATGCCGAAGGCTGGGCGCGCGTGCTTGGCTGGCTGCAGGGGTATCTTGGCGGGCGACATGAAAACAGACGCCGCGATCCTTCGCCCCCCTCTCTGCCCTGCCGGGCATCTCCCCCTCAAGGGGGGAGATCAGATGTCACGCCGGCTTTCGCCAATCTCCGGCGTTGCAGGAAAAGCGCCGTCGCCGAAACTGCCGATCTCCCCCCTTGAGGGGGGAGATGTCCGGCAGGACAGAGAGGGGGGCCTCGTACCAGCGTCCAAGAAACCGCGAGCGACTCAAATCACATTCAGCTCCCTGAATGCCCGTCCTTCCGCCACCCGCTCATAGCCGAACGCCGTGCAGTCGATCGTGCGATACCCGCCATGCATGACAAGCTCCGCGATCGACTTGCCGACCGCCGGCGCCTGCTGCAGGCCGTGGCCGGAAAAACCGTTGGCGAACAGGAAGTTTGCGACCTCCGGATGCGGCCCGATCACCCCGTTCTGGTCGAGCGTGTTGTAGTCGTAATGTCCGACCCAGGCGCGCGTCGGCTTGATCGCCTCGAAAGCCGGGATGCGGGTGGCCAGAACCGGCCAGATCACCTCTTCGAACAGCGGCCAGTTGACGTCGAAATCCTTGGGATCGGGCGCGACGTCGCCTTCCTCCGGCTCGGCGCCGCCGGTGAGGTAGACCGAACCTTCCGGCCGCACATAGATGCCGGACGGATCGACCAGCAGCGGCATGTCTGCATATTTCTCGCGCGCCTCGAAGACGAAGACATTGCGCTTGCGCGGCTCGACCGGCAGCTCGAGCCCGGCGAATGCCGCGACCTTGCCGGCGTTCGGCCCGGCGGCGTTGACGACGATGCCGGCTTCGAGCGTCTCGCCATTGTCGAGCGACACAGCGGTGACGCGGTTGCCCTCGCGCTTGATGCCGGTGGCGGAAGCCGTGATGAAATCGATCTTCCTGTCGCGCAGCGCCTTGCGGAACAGCGTCAGCAGCGCATGCGCGTCGAACCAGCCCTCGCCGCTGCGGCCATAGGCGCCGGCGGAAATGCCGTCGACCGACAGCCATGGGAAGCGGCGCGCCAGCTGCCCGGCGTCCTCGAGCAGGATATCGGCCCCCTCGGCGACCTGCGTCTCGTGATTGGCCTTGAGGATCGGCAGCCCGGCCTCACCGGCAAGGATGAGATAGCCGCCCTCGCGGAATCCGATATCGGCATCGGCGCCGAACGTCTCCTTCAGCCGCCGGAACAGCTTCAGCGTGAACTGCGACAGGCGGATGTTTTCAGGGATGGAGAATTGCTGGCGGATCGAGGCGCAGGACAAGGTCGTCGCCGCATGCGAGAATTGCGGGTCGCGTTCGACCAGAGCGATGGAGCCCGTAAAGCCTTCCTCCCGCAAATGATAGGCTACCGAGGACCCGACGATGGCTCCGCCGATGATGACGATGTCGTAGCGCACTTTTTTCTCCGATCAGAGCAATTCCAGGAAAAGTGTGTAGCGGTTTTCCGTACGGAATTGCGTAGCAAGCCACCCCGGTTCTCAGACGACCGGCAGATTGATCTCGAAGCGCGTGCCGCGCTCGGAGTCAACCAGCCTGATCGTGCCATCATGCGCTTTTAGGAGGGCCAGCACGATGCCGAGCCCCACGCCGGTGCCGCCGGTCTCGCGCCGCGTGGTGAAGAACGGCTCGAAGATTTTGGCCCGGTTGGCGGCCGAGATGCCGTTGCCATCGTCGCCGACCTGTATCGACGCGCGTTCGCCATCGGCGGAAGCATGGATCGCCACCTGCCGGGCGCCGTGCCTCGCCGAATTGTCGATGAGGTTGGCGAGCACGATGCCGAGATTCTCGGCCGAGATGCCGAGCCTGATATCGCCGCCGCCTTCGAGCCGCGTCTCCAGCCTGGTGTCGATCGGCAGCAGCGCCAGCGCGCCGTCAAGCGTCGTGCTTTCGCCGCTCGGCTCCAGGTTTTCGGCGCGCGCCAGGTCGAGCAGCCGGCGCACCAAGAGATTGAGCCGCCCGGCATCGGTGACGATGTTGTTGGAGAAACGCTTGCGCTCGGCCTCGTCCATCGCGCCGCCGGAATCCCTCAGCAGCTCGGCCGCGCCCTGGATCGCCGTCAGCGGCGATTTCAGTTCATGCGAGACATGGGTGGCGAAGGTCTGGATGGAGTCGGAGCGCGCCTGCAGCTTGGTCGCCATGTCGAGGAAGGCCGTCGATAGCGCCGCCATCTCGCGCGTGCCGTGATGGGCGAGCGGCCTGATCGCGTCGCGATCGCCGGCGGCGATGCGTTTCGTCCGCTCGATCAGCGCATAGATCGGCCGGCTGACGGTGCGGATGAACACCAGCGCGATCAGCAGCGTGCCGCCGAGTATGGCGATGGCCGCCAACGTCACCTTGCCGCGCTCGCCATAGAGATGCTTGACGATGTTGTTCGGCGTCCGCGACAGGTAGACGACGCCCGCGACCCGGCCGTCGAGCTCGACCGGCATGGCAACGAAGACGCGCACCCTGGTGCCGCGGCTCACCGAATAAAGCGGCGGCGGCGGCTGGTCGGGGATGCGCAGCCTGAGCTCGCTGGCATAGGCGCCGGAAAGCGCGACCCGCACCTCCTCGACCCCGCTGAGCGACTGACCGATCTCGTCGCCGCCGGCAATCACCACGCCGCGCGGGTCGAGCAGGCGGAAGCCGGCGAGCGTCGTCTTCTGCGTTTCGTCGAGAATGCCGGAGAGCTTTGCGCCGATCGCCGCGAAAGCGGGATCGGCGGCGGCCGGAGTCGCCGCCGGCCGCATCGGCATTACGTCGTCCGAGGCGAGATCGAGGCGTGGCTCGATCGGTTCATAGGGATAGTTGTTGTCCCGCGCCGGATCGGCCGAGATCGGCGAACCCAGCCTGTCCTGGGAAATGCCGGCGGCGCGCAGCTCCTTTGCATAGACGGCCGCGACGACCGCCCCTTGCGCGATCAGTTCGCCCTCGGTCTGCCGGATCAGCTGGTTCTCATAGAGCCGGAAGAAGAACAGGCCGACCAGCGGCAGCGCCATGACCACGATCAGGATGGCGATGACGACGGTGGCGAGCCGCGGCCGCCACCTTTCCTTGCTCAACCACCGCATCGGCCGAGCCGGAAGCCGACGCCATGCACCGTCGCGATTGCATCGGCGCAGCCGACCGCCGCCAGCTTGGCCCGCACATTGCGGATGTGGCTGTCGACCGTGCGCTCCGAGACATGGATGTTCGAGGCATAGGCATTGGCCATCACCGCGTCGCGGCCAAGCACGTGAAGCGGGCGGGCGAGGAAGCCCTTCAGGATCGCGAACTCGATCGCCGTCAAGGTGAGCGGCTTGCCGTCGAAGCTCGCCGCATGGCTTGCCGGGACAAGCATCAGCTTGCCATGCGCGAATTCCCGCTCGTCCGCTTCTTCCTCGACCGGCATTGGGCGCGCGCGCCGCAGGATGACATTGACGCGGGCGATCAGCTCGCGCGGGCTGAACGGCTTGGTCACATAGTCGTCGCCGCCCATTTCCAGCCCGAGGATGCGGTCGATTTCCTCATCGCGCGCGGACAGGAACAGCACCGGCACGTCGGATTTCTGCCTGAGCCGCCGGCAGACCTCCAGCCCGTCCATCTCCGGCATGCCGATGTCGAGCACGATGAGGTCGGGCGCGCGCCGCTCGACTGCCTGGAGCGCTGCGGCGCCGTCGGCGACGGCGGCCGTCCTCATGCCGGCCTTTTCCAGCGCGAAGCAGATGATCTCGCGGATATGCGGGTCGTCGTCGGCGACGAGTATGTTGTGCGGCATCGGTCGATAGCCCGGCGGGTAAGCTTGGGTGACGGCAGGATTAGAGCAAATCCAAGGAAAAGTGCGAAATTGTTTTCGGTCCGGAGCTGTGCCGGGACAAGGCCATGAGACCGCAAGGCGCTCGGGCATCCGCGCATGCCTGGACAGAGCCCATTGCGGCAAGTTTGGCAAAGAGCCTCATCGCCGGAGCGACCTAAGCATGTCCGCTCGCATGGGAAGCGACCTCGGGGCGAAAAGCAGGACGTCCGCCGCGACGCGCAGTCTTTGCGGCTCGACGAGCCACCAGCTTTCGTCGCGGAGCCGGCGCGGCAGGGACCAGCGGGATGTGTGTGGCGTTTGCATGATCCCGGTTTCGCTGGCCGGTGCGGAAAGCGCGCGGCGGATTGGAGGAGGTTTTCCGCAAGGATTTGCAGATTTGGTGCAGGCAGGTCGCCCTCTCCCCCCTCGAGGGGGAGATGGCCGCGAAGCGGTCAGAGGGGGTCCTTGCGCGTAAAGGGCCGACCTCATTTCTTGCCGCGCAGAACGCCGGCGCTCCATGCGCGACGACCCCCTCTGTCGCCTGCGGCGACATCTCCCCCTAAAGGGGGGAGATTAACCTCCGCCTTGCCTCATCCCTCTCCACCCGGCATAGATCGCTCATGACCGTCGACACCTACCGCCCGCGCCGCTCGGTGCTCTACATTCCCGCGTCGAACGACAAGGCGCTCACCAAGATCGCCTCGCTCGCCTGCGATGCCATCATCATCGATCTGGAGGACGCCGTCCTGCCAGCCGACAAGAAGGCCGCGCGCGACAAGGTCGCTGGCATTCTTGCCGGGCGCGAAAAACGCTGCGAGATGGTGGTGCGCATCAACGCTTTAGCCAGCGAATGGGGCACCGACGATCTTCTGGCTGTCGCCAAGGCCGAGCCCGACGGCATTCTCCTTCCCAAGATCGGCACGCCGCGCGACATCCTGGAGGCCGGCGACCTGCTCGACGACAATTTCGCGCCGGACAGCGTGAGACTATGGGCGATGGTGGAGACGCCGAAAGCGCTGCTCAATATCGGCGCCATCGCCGAGCTCGGCCGCGATCCGGCTTCGAGGTTGGCTTGTTTCGTGGCCGGAACGAACGACCTGGTGAAGGCGAGCGGCATTCTGGCGACGCCCGACCGGCGCTATCTGGTACCCTGGCTGATGCAGCTGGTGCTGGCGGCGCGGGCCGGCGGCCTCGACGTGATCGACGGCGTCGCCAATGATTTCCGCGACCTCGACGCTTTTGCCCGCGAATGCGCCGAGGGGGCGGCCATGGGCTTCGACGGCAAGTCGCTGATCCACCCGGCCCAGATCGAGCCGGCGAACCGCGCCTTCTCGCCGGCGCCCGAAGCGCTTGCCGAGGCCCGTGCGATCCGGGACGCGTTCGCGCGGCCTGAAAATGCCGGCAAGGGGGTCATCGCGCTGGACGGCCGCATGGTCGAGCGGCTGCATCTGGCGCAAGCCGAGAAACTTCTGGCGAAGGCCGCGATCATCGGCGCATGATGCGCAGGGCCGATGCATGTCGCCCAAAAGTGCGCGGCCGGTTTTTGGGAAACGACATGCATGGGCTGAGACAATCACGATCAGAGACGAAACATGAAACTCTACCGCTTTCTGTCCGGTCCGGACGACTCCACCTTCTGCCACAAGGTCACCGCTGCGCTGAACAAGGGCTGGCACCTGTTCGGCTCGCCGACCTATGCCTATGACAAGAAGACCAAGTCGATGCGCTGCGGCCAGGCCGTGGTGAAGGATGTCGAAGGCCAGGAATACACAGCCGACACCAAGCTCAGCGACTGGTAGAGCGCTGCGACCCTTCCACTTCGTCATCCTAGGGCGGAGCGACGCGAAGCGGAGCGCAGACCCTAGGATCCATGCCGTTACCTGAGCCGAAAAGCGCAGCGGGTCAGAACGGATATTTGCGGTGTCGGGGGGTATGCGTTCCGTTCTTCACCGCGAGCTTGGTGTTGATGGAACGGCATGGATCCTAGGGTCTACGCGCGTCGCTTCGCTCCTTGCTTCGCCCTAGGATGACGAGGTGCACTACCCCGCCGCCGCCTGCTCGGCGGCCTCCTCGATCCGCTCCATGTCGTCGTCCGACAGGCCGAAATGGTGGCCGATCTCGTGGATCAGCACATGGGTGACGATGTCGCCCAGCGTCTCCTCGTTCTCGGCCCAGTAATCGAGGATGGCGCGGCGATAGAGCGTGACGCGGTTCGGGCCCTCGCCGGTCTGCGGGTTCCAGCGCTCGGCGATGCCGCGCCCCTCGAACAGGCCGAGCAGGTCGAAGGGCGTCTCCAGCGACAGGTCGTCCATGATCTCGTCGGTCGGGAATTCGGCGATCTGGATGACGATCTCGCCGGTGAGCTGGCGGAACTCGTCCGGCAGATGGGCATAGGCCTCCAGCGCCATAAGCTCCAGCTCGTCCATCGACGGCGAGAGCTGATCGTGCCAGGTGCGGGTCTTGTAGATGCGGGCCATGAAACGTCCTTTGATCCCGGCATATAGGCTTTCGCGGCTTTGGAGGCAAATGAGCCGGCCGGCCGTGCGCTTTCAGGGTAAAGACGAAGGAATAAATTCCTTCTGACTCTGCTTGACTCTTCCGGGCGCCTCTGGAATCT
>NZ_RZRX01000202.1:0-12118 GCF_003997405.1 Mesorhizobium sp. M2A.F.Ca.ET.042.01.1.1 | reverse complement strand
ACCACCGAAAGGCTGGTGTTCTTCGACGCGGCGATCGCCTGGAACGACGTCATGATGCCGATGACGGTGCCGAACAGGCCGATGAAGGGGGCGGCAGAGCCGGTGGTGGCGAGGAAGCCGAGGCGTCCCTCCAGCCTTTCCATCTCGCGCGTCAGCGCCAGGTCCATCGCCTTGTCGATGCGGGTCTGCAGCGCCAGCGGCGACTTCGCGCCCTTTTCGAAGCTCTTCTTCCATTCGCGCATGGCGGCGACGAAGATCGCGCCCATGCCGGTGGTCTTGCGGTCGGCCAGCGTGCGGTAGAGGTCCTCGAGCGATTGCCCGGACCAGAAGACCTGCTCGAAGCGATTGAGGGCGAGGCGCATGCGGCTATAGGCGACGAGCTTGTCGATGATGATCGCCCAGGTCCAGATCGAGGCGCAAAGCAGGCCGATCATTACCAGCTTGACCACCCAGCCGGCCTGCATGAACAGGGCCCAGATCGATAAATGCGCTGCCGGATCGGCGAGTGCGATATTTTCCATCACTTAAGTCCTTAAGATTTTCCGGGCATCGTTGGCGGCTGGCCCATGGGCATCCCTTTGGTCCGATCGCGCGAAGCGTGAAGCTTGCGGGACACGCCCCGAATGCACCGTTTCGCGGCCTTTTCGAGGCAAATATTGGTGAAAGGAAGGCGCACGAATTGCGCCAATCTTCGCCAATTCCTTCATGAACCGTTATGGTTAAGGATGGGTTAGGATGTCAGGCGCGGCGCATTGCCGCGCTTGGCAGGCGACCAAGCAACAAGCGCCGCCGCAAGGGTATGCTGAGATTCAGGTCAGGCCGAGCCGAGAACGATGGCTTCCGAGAACCGGAGCGGAGCGTACTTGAAGTACGCGTGAGCACCGGAAGCGCAGGAAGCCATCATTCGCAGGCCGGCATCACCTGAATATCAGCGTACCCGGGGCATAAAAGCCGCAATCCACTCCTTCGGGAAGCGTTTCGGGCGCCCGCTTTCGCCGACGATCGCCGCTTCGACCTTCGCCTCGACCAGCACGTCGCCGCCGCGCTTCAGTTGTTGGCCCATGACGATGCGCGCGCCGGAGATATCGTCGGTGCGTGTGTCGATGGTCAGGATGTCGTCCATGCGCGCCGGCGAGCGGAAGTCGATCTCCATGCGCCGCACCACCCAGACGATGCGCTCGCCATGCTTGCCGTCCAGCAGCTCGGTGTGGTGGACGCCGGTCAGCCGCAGATAATCGGAGCGGCCGCGCTCGAGGAACTCGAGATAGCGCGCATGGTAGACGACGCCGGAGAAATCGGTGTCGGCATAATAGACCCTCGCCATCAGCCGGTGGCCGAAATCCGTCAGCGCGCCGGAAAGCCCGGCACTGAGCGCCGCCGATTCACCATGATCGTCCATCGCGCTTTCCTTTTCTGACCTGAACAGGCAGGTGTTTTCGCGCGGGAACGGGATGGCACTGTTGGGCATGATGATCAAGAGCTTGATGGCGGCGCTGCTTGCGCTCGCCGCGCTGGCGCCGGCCAGGGCAGCGACGTTCTCGATGAAACGCGGCCTCAATCTCGATCAATGGGTCACATGGCCCACCGAGGACAAATGGAGCGATCGCCGGGCGATCCTGCCTTATCCGGAGTGGCGCAAATTCCTCAAGCAGGACGACCTCAAGGCGCTCAAGGATGCCGGTCTCGATTTCCTGCGCGTGCCGGTCGATCCCTCGCCCTTTCTCTCGGATCGGACCGCGGCGCTTCGCGACGACCTCTATGCCAGCGTGCTCGAGTCGGCGCGCATGATCAACCGCGCCGGCCTGAAGGTGATCGTCGACCTGCATCTGATCCCCGCAGGCGGCAACCGCAACATCGGCATGGGCGAGGTGATGGACGACCCGGCCGTCTTCGATGCCTATGCCGAGGTCGTGCGCAACATGGCAAAAACGCTGGCCCGGGAAGATCCGAAGCAGGTCGCGCTGGAACTGATGAACGAGCCGATCGTCGACTGCGACGCGAACGGCACCAACCTTTGGCCCGACCGCCAGAAAAAGCTGTTCGCAGCCGCGCGAGCTTCCGCAACCAGGCTCACGCTGATCCTGACCGGCGGCTGCTATTCAAACGCGGAGTCCCTGGCCAGGATCGACCCCGGGACGATCCCCGACGACAACATCATCTGGACCTTCCATTCCTACGATCCGTTCCTTCTGACACACCAGGGCGCGACCTGGGCCGGCGATTTCATCCAATACGTCACCGGCCTGCCCTATCCGCTCACAGCCGTTCCCAAGCCGCAATTGGACGTGACGCTGGACACGATCCGCGATCGGATCAGGGCCGAGGCGCCCTGGGCGCGGCAGAGCGGCATGCTCGCCTATCTCGACGAACAGGTGGCAGCGATGGACAGTCCCGAAAAGCTGGCCGCCGTCATGGATGCGCCGTTCAGGACGGTCGACGCCTGGGCGAAGGCCAACGGCGTCAAGCCGCAGGATATCACGCTCGGCGAATTCGGCATGATCCGCAAGGAATACGGCAACGGCTTCGTCATGCCGGCCGCGTACCGCACCGCCTATGTGCGCGACATGATCGCCCGCGCCGAGGCGCATGGGTTCTCCTGGTCGGTGTGGAGCTATGGCGGCGCCTTCGGCGTCGTCGATGCCTTCGACGGCGACAAGGCGGAACCCAATGTGATGGATGTGATCAGGTCGCTTCGCTGAACGCGCGGGAAGCGAACTATCCCAGGTCGATCTGCAATATCTCCGGCCGCACACCGAAACGAATCGGCGCAATGCTGAAGCCAAGACCGCCCGAGACAATCAGGTTGCGGTCGTCCTCGACGACATGGCCATAGGCGTAGCGATTGCCATAGGCGGAAGGCACGACCGGCGAATAGCCGAACAGCCGCACCTGTCCGCCATGTGTGTGACCGGACAGCGTCAGCGATACCCGCCACGGCACCTTTGGAAAGATGTCCGGCTCATGCGCAAGCAGGATGATGGGATCGCTGTCGCCGACCTTGGCCAGCGTGCCGGGAAGATCGTCGAGGCCGGTAAGCCCCTCGCGACCCTTTGTTCTGTCCGGCAAGAGCGCAATCTGGTCGGCCAGCCCGGCAATCCAGAAGCCTTTGCCGTCCTTTTCCAGGCGCACGACATCGTTCTCCAGCACCGGTATGCCGACCGCCTCCAGCGCCTTGCGGGAAATTGTCGGCCCTGCCCCAGCCGCCTGTGCCGAGCGATCCTCCCACCAGTCGTGATTGCCGAGGATCGAGAACACGCCGAGCGGCGCCTTGAGCCCGGACAACGCCGGCGCCCACTCTGACGCATTCACCCAGCCGGTCACCATGCGGGTTCCCGCAGGATAGTCGCCAAGCATGACGATGACGTCCGGCTGCAGCGCATTGGCCTGCTCGGCCAGCGCCGCGATCCGCTCCGGCGTCATCCAGGGCCGGCAGGCATGGATGTCGGCCAGCGCCACGACCCGCAGCTTGAGGCCGGCTGGCCAATGCGGCGGCGTCAGCGCGTAGCGCTTCACATGGGTGAGCAGCATCGGCTCGATGCCGACCGCATAGGCGCCGAGCGACACCATGGCGAAGGCCGAGCCGCCGACAAGGCGCAGGAAACCGCGTCTGGTGATCATGGAACGGCCCAAGCCCCTTGGGATTTGTCAGGACGTGCCTTAAAGGCGGCAATTGCGCCCTCAGCTGGGCCAAGGCGCGCAGATTCTGCGCAGATCGGCCCCTTGCTTGGCCGAGCGGCGAACAAATCTGCGTTACTCTTCCTGGAACAGGCTGATCTGCTGCTGGGCGATGTCCTTTGGCGGGTCGAGCCCCAGATGTCGCCAGGCATTGGCGGTCAGCACGCGGCCGCGCGGCGTGCGCTGGATGAAGCCCTGCTGGATGAGATAGGGCTCGATGATGTCCTCGATCGCGTCGCGCGGCTCGGAGAGCCCCGCCGCGATCGTCTCGATGCCGACCGGCCCGCCGCCGAAATTGCGCGCGATCATCGACAGATAGCGGCGGTCGAGCGCGTCGAGGCCGAGCGCGTCGACCTCCAGCCTGGTCAGCGCCTCGTCGGCGATCTTGCGGTCGACATGCGCGGCGCCCGCGACGCTGGCGAAATCGCGCACCCGGCGCAGCAGCCGGCCGGCGATGCGCGGCGTGCCGCGTGCGCGACGCGCGATCTCCACCGCCCCATCGTCGCCGAGCGGCATCGAGAGTATCCGGGCGCCGCGGCGCACGATCTGCTCCAGCTCCTCGACCGTGTAGAAATTGAGCCGCACCGGAATGCCGAACCGGTCGCGTAGCGGATTGGTCAAGAGCCCGAGCCGGGTTGTCGCCGCGACCAAGGTGAAACGGGCAAGGTCGATCTTGACCGAGCGCGCCGCCGGCCCCTCGCCGATGATCAGGTCTAGCTGAAAATCCTCCATCGCCGGATAGAGGATCTCCTCGACCGCCGGGTTGAGGCGGTGGATCTCGTCGATGAAGAGGACATCGCGCTCCTCCAGATTGGTGAGCAGCGCGGCAAGGTCGCCGGCCTTGGCGATGACCGGCCCGGAGGTCGAGCGGAAGTTGACGCCGAGCTCGCGTGCCATGATCTGCGCCAGCGTCGTCTTGCCGAGCCCCGGCGGGCCGACGAACAGCACATGGTCAAGCGCCTCGCCGCGGCTCTTGGCGGCATCGACGAAGACCTTGAGATTGGCACGCACCGCCGCCTGGCCGACGAACTCGTCAAGCGACTGCGGCCGCAGCGTCTGGTCGGCATCCTCGCCGCGCTTGTCGGGAGCAATGAGGCGGGGCGAAAGGCTCATGCCGCCTTCCTTGCATAGGACCGCTGGCGGGACAAGCGTCGCGTCACCGCGCCAGTTCCTTCAACCCGAAGCGGATCAACTTCGAGGCATCCGCTCCCTCGCCGGCCGATTTCAGCGCCGCCGCGACCGCGTTCGCCGCTATGTCGCGCGAATAGCCGAGATTGACGAGCGCCGAGACTGCATCCGTGATCGGCGCGGCAGCGACGCCTTCGCCGAGTTCCTGCTTGAGGCCGATCGTGCCGGTCGCCGCGCCAGCATAGGCCGGGGCCTTGGTGCGCAATTCGGTGACGATGCGCTCGGCCACCTTCTTGCCCACGCCGGGCGCGCGGGAAACCATGGCGATATCGCGCAGCGCGATCGCATTGGCGAGGTCGGCCGGCGCCAGCGTCGACAGCACCGCCAACGCCACCTTGGCGCCGACGCCCTGCACATTGTTCATCAAAAGCCGGAACCACTCGCGCTCCAGCCCCGTCTGAAAGCCGTAGAGCCGGATCATGTCCTCGCGCACATAGGTCTCGATGAAAAGCACCACTGCCTCGCCGGGCGACGGCAGCGCGGCAAGCGTGCGCGTCGAGCAATGGGCGACATAGCCGACGCCATGCACGTCGACGACGCAGGCATCCTCGTCGATTTCGTCCAGCGTGCCTTTCAGCTTGCCGATCATGTCCGGGGGCTTTCTTACGGGTGGGTGTCAGGCGCGATAAGTTCGACATCCGGAAAGTATTTTCTGAAACCCGCCGGATCGCGCGTAAGGATGGGATAGCCGCGGATGACGGCATGCGCACCGATCAAAAAATCGGGCATGACCTTCTCCCGCAGTCCCCCTTGCCGGCGATAGATCAAGAATGCTCTCGACGCGGCGAAGGCCGCTTCGAACGGCAACCCTTCACGCCGGTATTCATCCTCGGGCAACACATCGTCTACATCTTCGATCGTCTCGTAGCGCATCGAAAACTCTGCGTAGATGATCTGGTTGATGATCAGGCTGCCTTGCTTGCGCGTAGTCTCTATTTTCGACCGCGACCATTTCAGCCAGACAGGATCGCGAACAGCGACATCGATAAGCACATTGGTATCGACAAGCGTCGCCAAACTCAGCGATCCCGCGTCATGGCCATGACGTCGTCCGCATTTATCGTCTGATCGCCGCTACCCTCCAGCCGATCAAGCGCTGCGAGAAAACGGGCGAGCCGTTCGCGATCTGCGTGCCGTCCCTTGTCGTGCCGAGGCGTAATCGTGATC
The DNA here is from genome assembly GCF_003997405.1 of Mesorhizobium sp. M2A.F.Ca.ET.042.01.1.1. Classification (NCBI taxonomy): domain Bacteria; kingdom Pseudomonadati; phylum Pseudomonadota; class Alphaproteobacteria; order Hyphomicrobiales; family Phyllobacteriaceae; genus Mesorhizobium; species Mesorhizobium sp. M2A.F.Ca.ET.042.01.1.1. The sequence continues at coordinate 6,088 of NZ_RZRX01000202.1, read as the reverse complement.
TTTCCGCCTTCTATGGCGAAGATCACTTCGCTGTTGGCAACAATGCCGAATGTCTCGCGCAGATCACGCGGAATGGTCACCTGGCCCTTGCTGGTTACACGCATGGAACAATCCTTTCTTACAAGTAAGAAATATTCCAACAATCGGAACAAGTCAAGAACATCGTTATCCCGCAACCGCCATCCGATAGGCGACACTCGGGCGGTGATGCGCATGGCAGATGGCGATGGCAAGGGCGTCGGCGGCGTCGTCCGTGTCGAAGATCGCCTTCGGCATCAGCACCTTGACCATCATATGGATCTGCTTCTTCTCGCCATGGCCGACGCCGATCACCGCCTTCTTGACCGCATTGGGCGCGTATTCGGCGACGACCAGCCCGGCGCGCGCCGGCACCAGCATGGCGATGCCGCGCGCCTGGCCGAGCTTCAGCGTCGCCGTCGCATCCTTGTTGACGAAGGTCTGTTCGACCGCCGCCTCGTGCGGCATGGCCTGATGCAGCACCTCGGCCAGCCCGTCATGCAATTGGCAGAGCCGCGTCGCGAGCGGCGCCTTGTCATCCGAGCGCACGGTGCCGGACGCGATGAAGCGCAGCGAATTGCCGAGGCTATCGATGATGCCCCACCCGGTGCGCCTCAGGCCCGGATCGATGCCGATGATGCGAATCGCTTCCCCCATGCGCCAAGTTTAACCTCGGCAGCAAGCGATGCCAGCGAAATGTGAACAAACCGGAAACGGTCGCGATCCCAAGATCGCGTCCGAAAATCCCGTTGAGCGGCCGATGGCGGCCTGCCTGCTTAAAGCATGTCTCCCGAAAGTGGGAACCGGTTTCGGGATAAAGACATGCGTAAAATGAAAGACTAAAGCGCATGGAGCGAATCCGAAGGATCGCGACGCGCTTTAGAACCTAGTTCGTCACGCGACGGATGGTTTTCGACAGCCGCGTGAGGACCGCCGGCCGGGACGACGCGACCAGCTTCCATGCCAGCACCGCATTGCCCATGCGCCGCGGCAGGATTCCGATGCTGAGGAACCAGGCCGCCAGGGCAGCCCGCCGCCGCCAGGATGCGTTCATTTCCAGGCTGGCGGCGGCGCCCGCTCTTGCCAGCCCCAGCCGGGAGTCGGTTTCAACCGGATGCTGGGGCTCGTCGACGCAGAGCGAAGCCAGCCGCTCTTCCAGGTGAACCGGATCGTGAAGGCCGGCATCCGGCGGCATGGTCAAGCCGATCTCGGCCGCCCGGTCGGACAGGGCTTCGAGGCGCCGGAAGTCATGCTGCATGCGCCAGCGCGCCCGCTCGGCAAGCTTCTCGTCGAAGACCGAATGGTTGGAGCCGTGGATGCGGTAGGCGCCAAGACAGGTGTCGATGGATTTCACTTCTCCGTGAAGCGGCGCGAGTGTCGCCAGATAGCCATCGGCGCCTTGCCGGAAATCGCTTTCAGGCATGGGCATTATCGGTTCCAGCGCCTCGCGGTCGAACGCCAGCCCGCTTGTCACCGTCGTACGATAGCGCCCCTTGCGCAACAATTCCGGCACGACGTCGCCTGAATCGAACGGCTGTTCGGGAGGCGGAAAGACATCCTTGATCTCCTGGTCCTCATCAACCAGATGCAGCCGGAATTGCGCCTGGGCGACATCCGTATCCCACTCGTCCAAGATCTCGGAGACCGCGTTCGGATAGAGATAATCGTCGGCGTCCAGGAAAAGGATGATCTCCCCGGTGCTCGCCTCGAATCCGGTGTTGAATGCTGCGCCATGCCCGCCATTCCTGCGCCTCAGGCACGGGCGGATCTTGTCGCCATAGGATTCGATGACGGCCACCGACGCATCGGTCGAAGCGTCGTCGACGACCACGACCTCGACATTTCGGTGGTCCTGCTCCAACGCGCTGTCGATGGCGCGCCCGAGAAACTGTTCGTAATTGTAGTTGGGGATGATGATCGATACCGGAATGCGGTCCAATGACGAATGCACGGGGATCAAGCCTCGCAATCTGCTTTGGTCACAGTGACGGTGATTTTCTTGCAAATCCGGCTCGGGTCGACCCGGCTGCGGCGAACGGCTCCAACTAGGGGCCTATCGCTTCCAGGCAAGGGTATTTCTTCCCGCGAAGGCTAGCACGGCCTTCAACGCGCCGAAGGCTGCTGCCGCAATATCGAAAAGTGGCTGAAGGCCAGAGGCGCTTGATTGCGCTGATCACGGCTCGATGGGGGAAGCCGCCGGCGCTATCTCAGCGTTTGTTGCAAACGCGGTGTCAGCCGCGCGCGAACGCCGTGTTCAAAAGGCTGATCTGGTCGGAAACCGGATTGGCCCGGCGACTGGGCGCGTGCGTCTCGGCCACGACACCGCCATAGATTTCCTCGTCCATGCGCCGTACCAGCGCCTGCAGGCGCAGCGAGCGCGTCACCAGATCGAGAAATTCCTTCGGCAGCTCGTTCCAGCCAAGCGCCTCGTCATGCGCCGACGCGGTATCCAGCCGCACCTTGGATTTCTCCGAGGCCACCTGGTCGCGCGTCATTTCGCCGGAATTCGCCGCGCGCTGCAGCAAAAGCCAGGAGGCGACCTGCATCAGCCTTGTGGTCAGCCGCATCGATTCCGCCGCATAGAGGGTAGCGGCCGTGCGCGACAATTTCTTGGCCTCGAGCCTGCCCTTGCCATCGAGATATTCGGCGGCCTGCTCGACCAGCCCCATGCCTTCCTGGTAGAGCGGCTTGAAGGATTGGGAGAAAACCCGGCGCTCCGCCAGTTTGATGGTTTTCGCGCTGCCCTTCGAAGGCTCGTTCATCGATACGCCCCTGCACTGCCGCCAGCCGATTCGACTATCCTTGCCGACGTGGCCAGCACCCTTAAATGACTGAGGCTTGAAAATGCGCTTCGATGCCCATGAAGGCAAGCGCATGTTTAACAAACGGTTAACGCCGGCTGCTTTGGAGCCGGCCGCCTGCCGACAAAAAAAGAGCCGCGGATAAGGCGGCTCTCAGGAGTTTAACAGGGAGGCGTCAAACAAAGTGGCTCCAACCACTCGGTAAGAATCCAGCAAAACTGGATGCGCATAGTAAACGCCTGTAAAGCTTAACGAACCCTTAACGCGGCGGCGATTTTTTAAGCGAGCGCGCTTCCCTGTGCCGGAACAGGACAGCGGCTCCGCCGCTGGGGATCGTCTAAAACCGGTTTTTCGAATGCCGATCGTGGCCGCCTGTAACATGCCCGCCGCTGCCGCGGCATCGTTCCGAAACACGCGCCACGCAAAAGGCCGCTCCTCTGAAGCGGCGCGCAAATCCTCGCCGCTTGAACTCAGGCAGGATATCCGGGAGCAAACCATGGATTGGTATTCGATCGTCAAATTCCTTCACGTCGTTTCGGCTATTTTGTGGGTCGGCGGCGGCTTCGTGCTGTTCCTGCTCGGCGTGCTGGCCGAGCGCGCCGGCAACATCGAGGACAAGCTGCAGGCAATGCGCGCCAGCGGACAGCTCGGCGGCAGGTTCTTCGCGCCGATGTCGATGCTGACGCTGATCTTCGGTCTCGTCATGTGCGGCTTCTGGGTCGGCTTTGCCGAGCTGTGGATCGTCATCGGCCTCGTCGGCTATGCCACGACCTTCTCGATCGGCATGCTGATCTTCAAGCCGACCGGCGAGCGCATGGGCGCCATGGTCGCCGAGCAGGGTGTGACGCCCGCCGTCCTTGCCATCGGCCAGCGCATGATGAGATGGGCGCGCCTCGATTATGCGGTGATGCTGGTGATCATCGCCGACATGGTGCTGAAGCCCACTCTGAACGACATCGGCATTCTTGCCGGCATGGCGATGGTGATTGCGCTCGGCGCCGCCCTCGCCTTCGGCGGCGGCCGCCAGCTGGTGCCGAGCGCCGCCTGAGCGTTACGTTTTTGGAGCGAGGCGGTTGGAAGGCCGCCTTGTTTCTACATCAAGCCGACTATGCCGTCCCACAGCAGCTTGACGGCGACCACCGCGACGGTGGCGTAGGTGAACGGATAGAAGATCTCCGGCCGCATGCGGCGCACCAGCCAGGCGCCGGCGACGGTGGACAGCGGCGCCAGCGGCATCAGCACCGCCGAGGCCGTCAGGTTGGCGGTGTCGAACTGGCCGAGCGCGAAATAGGGAATGAGCTTCAGCGCGTTGGTGGCGGCAAAGAAGATCGCCGAGGTTCCGGACAGCACTTTCGGGTCGAGCCGGATCGGCAGCGCATAGACCTGGAAGGGCGGACCGCCGACATGGGCGACGAAGCTGGTGAAGCCGGCGACCGTGCCCCAGAAGGCGGCGGCGATGCGGTTCGGCTCCGCCGCATGATCGGCGCCATGGCGGAACTGCAGGTAGAGCCAGCGCAGCACGAGCACCAGCGCGACGGCGCCGACGATCAGCCGCACCATTTCCTCGGTCACCAAGGCCGCGGTCAGCCAGCCGAGGCCAATGCCAATGACGGCGCCGGGCATCATGTCGACCAGCATCTTGCGGTCATAGACGCCCCACCACGTCCACACCGAAACGATGTCCATCAGGCACAGGATCGGCAGCAGGATGGCGGCCGCCTGGACCGGCGGGATGGTCAGCGCCATCAACGGCACGCCGACGAAACCGACGGCGCCGCCGAAGCCGCCTTTCGACAGGCCGACAAGGATCACCGCCGGAATGGCGGCGGCATAGAACCACGGATCGCTGAGCAGGCCTGACATGGGCAAGGAATGTTGGAAGAAGGCGGGGAACCCAGCCATAGCGCAGAACAGCGCCGCCGGGATAGTCATTAATGCCGGCATCCGCTATTGCCGACCAATCAGGACGACCGTCCGCTCCGCCAGGATCCGCAGTCGGTCGGTCCGCCATCTCGGAGTGTGGAAATGAGCGCCATCAGCATTCGCCGTGCAATCGAAGCGGACGTTGCGGTCATCGTCGCAATGCTTGCCGACGATGCGCTGGGCCGCGCCCGTGAAGACGCAAGCCTGCCGCTGGCGCAACCCTATCTGGACGCCTTCGCGGCGATAGACCGCGATCCGAACCAGTTGCTCGCGGTGATGACCGATGGCGACGACGTCATCGGCACGCTCCAGATCACCTTTCTCGCCGGCCTATCGCAGCGCGGCGCGTGGCGCGGCCAGATCGAGGCCGTGCGCGTCGCGTCCACCCGGCGCGGCGAAGGCCTGGGACAGCGCCTGTTGGAATGGGCGATCGACAAATGCCGCGAGCGCGGCTGCCGGGTCGTGCAACTGACGACGAACAAGAGCCGGACGGATGCGCATCGCTTCTATGAGCGCCTTGGCTTCAAGGCCAGCCATATCGGCTACAAGCTTGAACTCTAGAGCAATTCCAGGAGAGGTGTGAGCGGTTTTCCGTCCGGAATTGCGTAAAAACAAGGAGATAGCGCGTTTCGCCGTTTCCGCGAAACGGTGAAACGCACTAGCGATTGGCCGCTGGCTGTCGGCAATTGCGGCGGCTGCCCTACATCTTGTCCGGTCCCGGGTCGCCACCGGCGGCGGTGATTGCGAGCCGATCCAGATAGTGCGTCCAGCCCTTCTCGTGGCTGTCGCAAATCTCTCGGTCGGCAAGGCCGCTATGGGTGAGCTTGACCCGCGTCCCGCCCGGCTCTTCGACCAGATCGATTTCGACGAGGCTCGAACCGGGCGGCGTCCGATCGTTGCCCTCCCAGCCGAAGCTGTAGGCAAGGCGGTGGACGGGTATGACCTCGGTGAATTGGCCGCGAGCCGTGGCTCTTCCTCCCAAATTCAGCAGATAGAGACCGCCAGGGTTGGGTTCCGCCGTTGCCTCCGTTCCCATCCAGCGCACAATCTTGTCCGGATCTGTCAGGAAGGCGAAGACTGTCGCCGGCGGCGCCGCGATCTGTACCTCGCGACGAACGATCAAGGGTTCAGCCATCGAAACCTCCCTGGTTTGCGCGCCAACACGGCTCGCCTGGCAGGTGGCGCCGGGCCAGCGCTTTCGATTCGAAGCCAAATCGCCCTGCCGTTCAACTAAAATCTCGTTGGGTCGATTCGCGCTGGTGACAGCGACGGAACGCCGAAGCATGATCATATCGATGCGGCTTTCTTCAACTTTCGCCTGGCTGGTCGACAGCGCCGGCGGCGCC
>NZ_RZRX01000201.1:0-12286 GCF_003997405.1 Mesorhizobium sp. M2A.F.Ca.ET.042.01.1.1 | reverse complement strand
GCCCACCAGCGCCCAGCCGGGGCCGTGCGGCTGGCGGATATAGCCGGGCGCGCCGCGGAACGCCTGCAGGCGAGTGTCCTTCGGCGCCAGGGCCGCCTGTGCGGCAAGAGCCGGCGAAAGCGCTTCGAGCACATCCATGCGGGCACGCGCATGGCCGAGGCGGAAGCGCTGGTCGAACAGGCCGGTCGGCACCGAGGCGACGATGCAGGCGAGGCCGTCATTGGTCGGGATGAAGGAGCCGGCGATCCCGTCGCGGAAGTACCAGTGATAGCCGGCGCCCGGCTCGGCCGGCGCATAGCCATAGACATGGGCGGCGGACACCGCGCCGCGCCGCAAGGGCTGGGCGTCGACGCATTTTGCCACCAGCGAGCCGATGCCGTCGGCGCCGACCACGATATCGGCGCTGACCCGCAGGGATGCGCGGCCGGCAGCGCGGATCTCGACGCCGCGCACCCGCCCGCGTGTGTCGGCGAAGAGGTCGCCGACAGCGACTTCGTGCAGGATCTCCGCGCCGGCCTTGCGCGCCGAGTCGACCAGGATGCGGTCGAGCACGGTGCGCCGCGGCGCGATCAGGCCGGGAAGCTCCGAACCGGAGGCAAGCGGGATTGTGATCTCGTCGTCGCCATAGTGGAACGTCGTCGTCTCGATCAGCGGCGTCCCGGCCTCGAGCAACGGCTCGAGCAGGCCCCAGCGCCACAATTGCAGCACCGCGGGCCGCATCAGCGCATGTGTCGACAGCGTGTCCGAGCCATAGGGCTTGCGGTCGATCGCCAGCACCTTGAGGCCCGCGCGGGCGAGCAGCATCGCGGTCGCGGCGCCTGCGCAACGAGCGCCAACGATGATCGCATCGTAATGGCCGCGCCTGGGGGAGGCCATGAGGGAGATGGGATTGATTGCCATGGTCGTCGTCCTCAAGCGGCCTTGCGGCCGTTTCGGCCGAGATGACGGGAGATTTCGGAGGCGATCGCCTCGGCATCCGCGCCGACGCCGCCGATGAAGTTGGAATCGCGCTTGCGCAGGAAGCGGAAGCCGAGCGCGTAGAGGCCGGGCACGCTGGTGACGCCGCCCTGATGCGCGAGCTCGCCATCGGCGCCGAGCGCCAGCGGCTCCAGCCAGCCGAAAGAGCGCGCATAGCCGGTCGCCCAAATGATGGTTCGGATCGATCCGTCGGCCAGCGACAGCCGCTCCGCGGGGGCTGCCGGCATCACCACCGGCTCGGGCCGGTATGGTGTCGCCACACCCGCGAACCGGTCGATCTGGTCGAGCAGGCGCGCCTGCTTCGCTTCGGCTGACGCGATATGGTGGCTGAGATCGCCTGCGAAGCCGATCTCGCGGTCGCCGACGCCGCGCACCCGCCCGGTGAGTTCCACGCCGAGCGCCTGCAGCGTGGCGAGATCGACATCGGCCCTGTCGGGCCGGCCGGCGAGCTGCAGCGATGGCTGGCGCCGGGCGCCTTCCGGATTGGCGAGGTCTTCGGGGCGCTGCGCCATCAGACCCATCGCGCAGAGCCAGAAGAAGATATCGTGGCCGCGCCATGTTCTGGGCAGCCGCGTATGCTTGCCGACCGAAAGCACCACGCGGCGCCCGGCGCGGGCGAGCTCGTCGGCGATCTGCACGCCGGAGGATGACGCGCCGACGACCAGCACGCCGCCGCCCGGCAGCTCGCCGGGCGAGCGATAGTGCGAAGCGTGGATGCTGAGCGGCCCGCGGAGGGTCTCCGCTGAAAAAGGGATGAGCGGCCGGTCGCAATGTCCCGTCGCGACTACGACCGCGCGGGCCGACCAGTGGCCGGCGCTGGTGCGCAGGGCAAAGCCGTCGCCGGTCCGCTTGGCAGCGAGGACCTCGACATTGGTCTCGACCGGCGCATGCCATTGCCAGGCGTAGCGCTCCAGGCTTTCCACGAACGCCCCTTTGCTCATGAAGCCGTCCGGATCGCCGCCCTTGTAAGGCGAGCCGGGGAGCGCATTCAGCCAGTTCGGCGTGAGCAGCCGAAGCGAGCGCCAGCTCTGCGAGCGCCAGCGCTCGCCGATGCGCCCGCGCTCCAGCACGGCATGGTCGATGCCGGCCTGGCCGAGGCAATGGCTGAGGGCAAGGCCGGCCTGGCCCGCGCCGATGATGACGACCGCGCGTCTCATGGTTCAGTTCCGTCCAAGGAGAGGGAAGCGGCCCGGACCGGTTCCGGACCGCCTGGAGGCTTACTGGATGGTCTTGATGCCGACGGTGACCGGCACGCCCTTGGTCAGCACGTCGAAGACGGCCGAACGGGCACGCGACTGCTCGACCAGCTGCTGGAGCTTTTCGGCCGGCGCGTCGCCTTCGATCTCGAACGACACATGGATGTTCTGGAAGCCGTTGCGGACCTCGTCGGAGATGCCGAGGATGCCGCGCAGGTCGATGTCGCCGTCCACCGAGCACTTCACCTTGGTGAGCTTGATGCCGCGCGCGGCGGCGATGTTGGCGACGCCGGCCATCAGGCAGCCAGCCAGCCCGTGCAGAAGCCACTCGACCGGGGTCGGCGCATTGTCGGCGCCGCACAGGATCGCCGGATGGTCGGCGTCGGCATAATGCGGCTTCTCGTGCTTCTGCTCGTTGCCGGCGCCGAAGAAGCCATGCATGACGGTCTTGCTGTGCGTGCCCTCGATCCACTCATTGTGGGCGCGGAACTGGAACTTGGCGAGCTCCGGCTGCCCGGCGACGAAATTGATCGTCGCCATCAGGTTCGGCGTGTCGACGCCATTGAGAGGAAGCCGTGCAGGTTTGGTGTTGGGTTGCATCATCATCTCCAAGGTTGTTTTGCGGCTTGGTTGCCGTGACGGCCTCTGTTTGCCGTTGGAGCGTTTGAACGAGAGTGGATGCGACCGTGGAATTTTTCATACGCCCACCGTGGAAATTGGCGTCGGGCGTATCGTTTGAAACGGACTGGCACACCGCTTGAGCCTATGCGCCGGAATGCAAAAACCCCGGGCGTTCGGAAGAGCCCGGGGCTTTTCGACGGCGTGGCCGCAATCGCTATCCGCGATTAGCCGATGGTGCGGATGTCCATCCCGCCGGTGCCGGAGGCAGCGCGGCGCGTTGAGGTGTAGTAGTCGATTCCCGAACGGGTGATGCCCATGTCCTTGAGCAGATAGTCAGGCATGGCGTGCAAGGCGGCGCGGTCGCTGTGCATCCTCATCGCATGATAGAAAAGCCTGAGCGCTCGGCCGGCAAAGCCGATCGGGCGGTAGCCCGCGGTTCTAAAGGCAGTATGTTCCAAACTCGTCATCGTCGTCTCCATCCTTTGCGGCGCGACCATTTCGCGTCGTCGATGGCAGGACTGTCGCTGACGACCGGGGGAGCCAGCGTTGGAGCGGGCGTCGAAACTGCCGTGGAATCTGGCGATTTCTCGGTTTGAAATCATCCTTTGCCAATGGGCACGGAGCGCGTCCGCGTCGAAGCTGAATGAGGTTGGCGGCTCGCACCCTGGCCGAAACCCATGCAGCGGGCAAGCCGGCCTTCGAACCGGTTCAGGAGCGAAACAGGCAGGAGAAGCAACCAGATGCCTGTCCTGGCGTTGAAGGACAGCAGCCGGCTCACGAGGCCGCAAGCCGTGGGCCGCCGCGAAATGCTCTTTGGGAGCAGCGCTCATGCCTCCACTGGTGCTCTTTGTCGTCAAGAACCTCGCCATCGGGGCGATCATCGGGTTGGCCGTAGCGTGCTGGCTCCTGGCTTTCGGCACGCTCGGCAGCCATCTGTCGTCGGGCGGGGGCGACTATGTGGCTGCCGGGATGATCGCCTATTCGATGGCGTCTTGCTTCGGGATGGGATTCCTGGCCACGGCCCTGATGTTTCTGGAGTAAGCCGTCTGCCCAACGCCGATGCCCCGGGACGTAGGGCCTGCCGCTCCAGCGAAGCAATACCGTAAACGACCGCCGGTAACCGCCCGCCTTTACCTTTCCGCAAACGCCCTTGCGAACGAATCCATCATCGGCCGCACCAGATATTCGAAGAAGGTCCGGTCGCCGGTGCTGATGAAGGTGTCGACCGGGGCGCCGGGGTAAAGCTGTTCTCGCTTCACGCCGGGCGGCAGGGCATCGGCGATCTTCAGCCTGGCTCGGAAATAGGGCTCGTGGGTGGTTTCGTCGATCAGCCGGTCGGCTGAGATCTCGCTCACCGTGGCCGGCACCTCTGGCGTGAGCCGCGCGTTGAGCGCCGACAGCCTGAGCTTCGCCTTCTGGCCGACATGCACCTGGTCGATGTCCCTCGGCCTGAGCTTTGCGTCCACCACCAGGCCCGATGACGTGGGCAGGATCTCCATGATCTTCTCGCCGGGCGCGACCACGCTGCCTTGCGAATTATAGGTGGAGGACACGACAATGCCCGCCGCCGGCGCGGTGATCGTCGTGCGCTTCAGCACGGCTTGCGCGGCGCGCATCTGCTCCTCGATGTCGGCGAGGTTGGTGCGCACGTCGTCGAGCTTGGTCAGCGCCTCCTCGACGCGCTGCGTGGTGGCGCGCTCGGTCTGCGCTTCGGCCTCCGCGATCTGCGTGTTGGCGGAGGCAAGGTACGCCTCCAGCGCGCCGGCCTGACCGACAAGGTCGGCCTCCGAGCGCAGCAGCTGCGAATATTCCGTGCGGTTGGTGAGGCCCTTGCTGAGAAGATCGGTCTTGATGCCGAGCTCCTTCTTCACCACTTCGGTCTGCTGCTCGATGGCCGCCTTCTGCGCGTTCAGGCCCTTGACCGACTCGCGATGCATGGCGACGCGCTGCGCCAGGATCGACTGCTCCGAGCGGAAGCGCGCGAGCCTTGCGTCGAACTCTTTCTGCTGTTCGCGGATCAGGTTCTGGAACTCCAGCTGGAACGGCGCCGGCGCGGGCTCGGCGATGGGCGCAAGCCGGTCCAGCCCGTCGCGCTCGGCCTCCAGCCGCGCGGCATTCGCCTTCAGCGCGATCCACTGGCGGGTCAGCCGGTTGAGCTCGGCCTCCGGCGCGGTCCGGTCGAGCAGGATGAGGTCCTGGCCTTCGCGCACGTGGTCGCCTTCATGCACAAGCAACCTGCTGATGATGCCACCCTCCCGATGCTGGATCAGGACGTTGCCGCCGGTCGCCGCGATCGTGCCCTGCGTGATCACCGCGCCGGCCAGCGGGGCGCTCGCTGCCCAAGTGCCGAAGCCGCCGACGAGAAGCGCGATCGCCACGTAGCCGGCCAATGCTGTGCGCCGGAAATCGGTGCGCGGGCGGTCGTCGAAGCTGAGGCTTGGCGCGGACATCGTCTACGACCCGTGGCGGATGGTCTGCGAGGCGCGGATGACCGGAGCGAACGATCCCGTCACCACCGTGCTCCGCTGCGCGCCTTTGCCCTTGTCGACAGTCGACTGGCGCAGCACCTCGGCGCTCGGTCCGAACGCCTCGATGACGCCGCCGCGCAGGACCATCACGCGGTCGCAGGCCGCTGCGATCGAAGGGCGATGCGTGATGACGATCGTGGTGACGCCCGCCGCGCGCGCGGCCGCCAGCACCGCTTCGAGCGCCGTTTCGCCGGCGCCATCGAGATGCGTGCTCGGCTCGTCCAGCACCAGGATGCGCGGATTGCCGTAGAAGGCGCGCGCCAGCCCGATCCGCTGGCGCTCGCCGCCCGACAGCGTCCCGGCGACCATCGTCTGGTAGCCGTCGCGCAGCGAAAGGATCAGCTCATGCGCCTCGGCGCGTTTTGCCGCCTCGATGATCGCCGCGTCGTCCGCGCCTGCCTCGAAGCGGGCGATATTCTCGCTGACCGAGCCGGGGAAAAGCTCCACCTCCTGCGCCAGATAGCCGATATGCCGGCCAAGCTGGTTCTCGTCCCAGGTCCTGAGCTCGGCGCCGTCGATCCGGACCGAGCCGCCGCTCGGCTGGGTCGCCCCGACAAGCAGCCGCGCCAGTGTCGATTTGCCGGCGCCGCTCGGGCCGACGATCGCCACCGCTTCGCCGGGCTGAATCGCGAAGCTCAGCCGCTTCAGGATCGGCTCGGCGCCGAACGTCGCATTCGGCCCGATGAAGAAAAGATCCTGCGCGGCAATCGCGCCGGTCGGATCGGGCAAGGTCAGCTTGCTCGGCTGTGCCGGCTGCGCCGCGAGCGCGACCTGCAGCCGCGACCAGGCGCGCCTGGCCTCACCGATCTGCCGCCACGAGCCGATCAGCTGGTCGAGCGGCTGCAGCGCGCGCGACGACACCAGCGAGGAGGCGAAGATCATGCCGGCCGTCATCTCGCCCTTCAGCACCAGCCAGGCGCCGGCGCCGAGGATCGCCAGCTGCAGCATCATGCGCAGCGCCCTGGAGGCGCCGCTGAAGATCGCGTTGGCGCTGGCCGAGCGGTCATGCAGCACAAGCGCTTCCGCCACATGCCGTCCCCAGGCGCGCGCGGCGTTTTCCACCATGCCCATGGCGCGCAGCGTCTCGGCGTTGCGAGCGAAAGCCTGCTCGGCCCGGCTGGCCAGAGCCGAGCGCTCCGCGGAGAGCGCGTCGTTCCTGCCGATGGCAAGCTGGTTGGCCACGACCAGCACGACCAGCAGCGCGGTGCCGCCGAGCGTCACCCAGAACAGCACCGGATGGATGAGGTAGAGCAGGCCGAGGAAGACCGGCGCGAAGGGCAGGTCGAACAGCACCGCCACACCGCGCGAGCGTATGAAGGCGCAGACCGCGGCGAGGTCGGCGAGAGGCGACGGCGCAGCCCGCTCGCCGAGCGAAGCGGCGAAAACCGTCGCGCCCAACCTGTCATTGACGGTGGCGGCGATGCGCTGCGTGTAGACGGCGCGGACGGCGTCGAGAAAGCCGAGGAAGCCGAGCGCCGCGACTGCGATGACCGACAGATAGACCAGCGTTTCGACGCTGGAGGAGGGCAGCACCCGGTCATAGACCTGGAGCAGGTAAAGCGGGACCACCAGCAGCAGCAGGTTGATCAGCAGCGAGAACAGGCCGACGTCGCCGACTGCGCGCAGGAACACGCCGCGTAGCGAAACGGGCCGCAAGCTGGTCGGAGGGCGCTCTCGCGACATTGCCCTGGACGCCTAGGCTGTGTGTTCGGCCGTGACGTTCAAATGGCTCTGCTGCAGTTCGTCCAGCGTGTAGGCGTGAATGTAGTCGATCTTCATCTGGGCCGGCGTGGCGAGATGATCCGGCGGCGCGCCGGCCTGGCCGCCGACCGCGAGATCGACCAGCATGTACATGGGCTTGTTCATGTCCGACGGCGTTGCCGCTTGCGCGACCTGCACGCCGTCATAGGTCCAGACCAGCTTGTCCGGCGTCCACAACAGGCCGTAGGTGTGGAAGCCGGCGGTATCCATGACGTTCACCGTGGATCCGACCGTTGTGTGCTGCCCCGTCTCGAGGGTATGCGCGGTCATCAGCAGCGAATTCGGCTTTTGGCCATACATCTCCACCACGTCGAGTTCCGGCGGCCACGAACCGTCTTCCGGCAGCAGCCAGAAGGCCGGCCAGGCGCCGGCGTTTTCCGGCAGATCGGCGCGCATTTCGAAATAGCCATAGGTCTGCGAGAATGAGTCATGCGTGGTGAGCAAGCCGGAGGTGTATTCGTAATTGTTGATCAGCGGCTTGATGTCGGCCGGCGCCTGCGCCGCGGTGATGGTGAGCACGCCATTGTCGATGCTGAACGGATGCACCGAGCTGGTCGGGGCGTAATTGGGGTCGATATACCACTGCAATTCGCCATTGCGGGTCAGCGTGCTGCCGTTCGCCGCGCCCCACCAGAAGTTGGTATCCCAGGTGCCGCCCTGGCTGTTGTTGAGGTTCAGCGTGTTGAACTCGTCGCTGAAGGACAGCGTCATGCCGGACTTGTCGATCGGCAGCTCGAACTGGGTGGGCTGGAACTTGTCGATGGTCGTGTTCTTGAATTCGAGGATCTCGCCCGATCCGAGGTTCAGAACCACATTGGGTCCCGCCTGGATCATGCTGTCGTGGATGGCGGCGAAGGAAGTAAAGCCGTAGCCGTCGAGCCGCACGGTGTCGTTCGCGGCGAAATTGACGATCGAGTCGCTGCCATTGCCCTTGGCGATGATGAAAGTGTCGGCGCCGCCGCCGCCGCCATCGATCAGCACGTCGTTGCCCGCGCCGCCGTCCAGGGTCTGGCCGCCGCCCTTGGCGGTGATGATATTGTCCAGCGCATTGCCGAAGGCATAGTTGTGGGCATTGGTGACGACGAGGTTCTCGACATTGTTGGGCAGCGTGTAGCTCATCCATGTGTTGATGGTGTCGACGCCCTGGCCGGCGTACTCGACCACCTTGTTGCTTGCCGAATAGAGGTAATAGATGTCGTCGCCTTGGCCGCCATACATGGTGACGTTGACGCCGCTGGAGGCCCAGATGGAGTCGTTGCCGCTGCTGCCGTTGAACGTCCCGGGCGAGGACGCCGAAAACCAATGGTTGGAAGCGCCGCTATAATAAAGAGGAACGCCTATCGCGTTGACGACGAAGCTCATCGGACACTCCTTCCGTGCTGCCCCGCCCGGAGGTTCATTGCAGGTTCAAGCGCCTGCTTCGAACCAAATTTGCAACATGGATTATCGTTCCCGAAAATAAGCAAATAGTACAGAGAAAATCGGCGGTATTTTTATCGATATTTTTGCATAGATAGAATAAGTGGTGTCTAATGCAATTATGACGTGAGACTTTCTCAATTTTACTTAATTTTGCAAGGTTTTCTGCCGAGGGATTGTGCAAATGCCTTGGATGGGTGCATGTGGTGCAGCGCAGCCGCCCATAGCAGCCGGCGATGCAAAATCGGCGCCGGGCTGCCTGCCGGACAGGGGAGGGGTGGTTCGGTGCTATTGAGCCGTTCCGCACCGCAAACCGCGACAAGGCGATCGGGCAAAAAATTTGACAGCCTCTGTCGGATCGGCTGGAGGCTGCCCGTCCTTGGGGCATCGATCAACGAAACCAGAGAGGATATCGAGACATGCCGAGCACCATCCACCTGCACCGCGTCCTGGCGACCAAGCCGGAGAAGGTCTATCGCGCATTCGTTGAGGCCGACGCGCTGGCCAAGTGGCTGCCGCCGAACGGCTTCACCTGCACGGTGCATGAGTTCGAGGGCAAGGTCGGCGGCGCCTACAAGATGTCCTTCCGCAACTTCACCACCGGCGGCAGCCATTCCTTCGGCGGCGAATTCGTCGAGCTCGTCCCGGGCGAGCGCCTGCGCTATACCGACCGCTTCGACGATCCCAATTTGCCGGGCCAGATCGAGGTGACGGTGACCTTGAAGAAAGTGTTGGTGGGCACCGAGATCAACATCACCCAGGCCGGCATACCGGACGCCATCCCCGCCGAGGCCTGCTATCTCGGCTGGCAGGAATCGCTGCGCAACCTGGCCAAGCTCGTCGAGCCGGAGATCAATCAATAGTCTTGGGCAAACCGGCGCGGTTGCCGTGATCCTCCCGCCTGGAATTGCGTCAAACCGAGAAACGTGGCGGCCGGGTTCCCGGCCGCCGCGTCCCCCAAGGTAAGCAATATTTCACCAAGCGCTGATAAAAGCCGCTGCCATGGATCGCAACAAGAACAACGACCTCTTTGTCCTGATGGCCGCGCTTGCGGCCATCGCGATCTACAACATTGCCTGCGGCATCAAGACGGGCGAAGTCCGGGGCAAGCTGCACTGGGTCGCGCTCTCGGATGATCCGACACGGTTCTGGAACATCGTGGTCGGCAATTCGATCGTCCTGGTGGGCTCGATAGCCTTCCTATGCGTTCTGTGGGTGATCAATTCACGCAAGCCGGGATGATCTGAGGCGACATATCCCACAGGGCGATAAGCAAAATTTCATCGGACGCGGTTAGACCACGCTCCATGGATCGCAACAAAACCGACGCCGTCTTTGTCCTGGTGGCGGCACTCGCCGCCTTCGCGATCTATAACCTCGCTTGTGGCCTGAAGACCGGCGAAATCCGGGGAAGGCTCAACTGGATTTCGTGCGCGGACGACCCGACGCGCTTTTGGAGCAACGTTATCGGCAACCTTGTCGCTGTCGTTGCGCTGTTGGGCTTTCTCTGGTTGCTGCATCGTCGCGGCGGCAAGTGACTTTTCGCCCGGCAAGACCGGGCGCCGTCCTGCCGCGGCGGGACTTACAGCGCCCTTGTGATGCCCCCATCCACGCGGATGTTCTGCCCGGTGATGTAGGCCGCTCCATCCGAGGCCAGGAACGAGATGGTCGCGGCGATCTCCTCGGACGTGCCGTAGCGCTTCATCGGCACGCTGTCGCGGCGCTCCTCGGTCGCCGGCAGGCTGTCGATCCAGCCGGGCAGCACATTGTTCATGCGGATGTTGTCGGCGGCATAGGTGTCGGCGAAGATCTTGGTGAAGGCGGCAAGCCCGGCGCGCGCTACGGCCGAGGTTGGGAACATCGGGCTCGGCTCGAACGCCCAGGCGGTCGAGATGTTGATGATGACGCCTGATTTCTGTTTCTGCATCACCGGCGTCACCAGCCGGGTCGGGCGCACGGCGTTGAGGAAATAGGTGTCGATGCCCTTGTGCCAGTCCTCGTCGCTGATCTCGATGATCTGCGCGCGCGGCCCGTGGCCGGCGCTGTTGACCAGCACGTCGATGCGGCCCCAGCGCTCCAGCGCGCCGTCCGTGAGGCGCTTCAGGTCGTCATTCGACTGGTTGGAGCCGGTGACGCCGAAGCCGCCGAGTTCCTTGCCCAGCGCCTGGCCCTTGCCGGAGGAAGAGAGCACGCCGACCTTGAACCCGTCGGCCGCCAGGCGCTTCGCCGCCGCCGCCCCCATGCCGCTGCCGCCCGCCGTCACCAGAGCTACTTTTTCGCCTGCCATGTCGCTGTCCACTCGTTGGAATTGTTGAAAGCGATCCTGTTAGCATGCGCGGGGCAGGTGATGAACCGGATTGGATTGCGCCAACGTATGAGGGCTTAGGTTCCTCGCCCCCGCCAAAGTGTACAGACTGGGGAGATGGTGGACAGGCGTTCGGAGACATCGTGGACACTTCCCGATCCTTGGATCGGGAGGGATGGAATGCCGTTCTACGAGGTGTCCATGATGGATCAGAAGCGAGAGTTCGTGGAGTTTGCCTTGCGAGAGGGGGCGAATGTGCGCGAACTTTGTCGACGGTTCGGGATCAGTCCGACGACCGGCTATAAGTGGCTCGAGCGATACCGGTCGGAAGGGCCGGCTGGATTGGTCGAACGATCGCGTCGCCCGCACTTGAGCCCGCAACGCACCGCTTCGGCAATTGAGGCAAGGGTGTTGCAGGTATGCGACGAGAGCAACGACGTCTGGGGCGGTCGCAAGATCAGACAGGCGATGAAGAGACATGGTGAGCTCGACATCCCGGCGGCGAGCACGATCACCGCGATCCTGCGTCGTCATGATCGGCTGACGGAGGCGACAGCAGCGCAACATCCGGGACCCTGGCAGCGCTTCGAGCGGGAGGCTCCCAACGAGCTGTGGCAGATGGACTTCAAGGGTCACTTCGCCATCCATGGCGGGCGCTGCCATCCGCTCACCACGCTCGACGATCACTCGCGCTTCAACCTGGTGCTGTCCGCCTGCGGCGACGAGCAGGGCCGGACGGTACGCCGGGAGCTGGAGATTACCTTTCGCCGCTATGGCTTGCCGCTGGCGATGCTGATGGACGGCGGCTCGCCGTGGAGCGATTCCGGCGGTGAGCCTTACACCGGCTTCAGCGTCTGGCTGTTGCGGCTCGGCATCCGCGTGCTGCACGGTCGGCCGCGCCATCCGCAGACCCAAGGCAAGGAAGAACGCTTCCATCGCACACTCAAGGCCGAGGTAATCAACGGGCGAAGCTTCGGCGATCTCGCCGAGTGCCAGCGAGCCTTCGATCGGTGGCGCCCGCGCTATAACTACGAACGACCACACGAAGCACTCGACATGGCCACGCCGGCCGAGCGCTACCGGCCGAGCCCGCGCAGCTTTCCCGACGTCCTGCCCGCGATCGAGTACGCACCGGGCGACCAGGTTCGCAAGGTCGACAGTGATGGCTTCATCAGCTTCAGGAACCGACCCTGGCGACTCGGCAAGGCATTGCGCGGCGAGCTGGTGGCGCTTCGCCCGACCGTCGAGGATGGTGTTTTCAGCGTGCACTACTGCTCGCATAGAATTGCCACCCTGAACCTACGTCAGGGCGCTAGCGAGACCTGTGACTTGTGGACAACGCTGAGCGTTGCCCACAGGGTCCACAGGCCGAACAACAAAAACAACCCAGCAGTTCGTGATGAACAAAAGCGTCCACGATGTCCCCGAACACCCGTTCACCTTGTCTCCAGCACAAACACAAAGGCGGGGGAGAGGTG
>NZ_RZRX01000200.1:0-12336 GCF_003997405.1 Mesorhizobium sp. M2A.F.Ca.ET.042.01.1.1 | reverse complement strand
GGACAGAGGAGGGCGCGAAGGATCGCGGCGCTTATTGTATTTGTCGCCCCTTCCAACCGCGGCGCTCCATCCATGACCCACACCTTTACCATAGCCATCGACGGCCCCGCCGGCGCCGGCAAGGGCACGCTCGCCCGCCGGCTCGCCGACCACTATCGCCTCAACCTGCTCGACACCGGCCTCACCTATCGCGCTGTCGCGCACAAGCTGCTCGAGCTTGGCCTGCCGCTCGACAATGTATCGGCGGCGGAAACCGCGGCGCGGCAGGTGGACCTCTCCAACCTCGACCGGACCGTGTTGTCGGCGCATGCGGTGGGCGAAGCGGCCTCCAAGGTCGCCGTCATCCCCACGGTGCGGCGCATCCTGGTCGAGAAGCAGCGCGCCTTCGCCAAGGCGCCGCCGGGCGCGGTGCTCGACGGCCGCGACATCGGCACGGTCGTATGCCCCGACGCCGACATCAAGCTCTATGTCACGGCGAGCGCCGAGGTGCGCGCCAGGCGCCGGCTGGCCGAGATCGAGAGCATGGGCGGCAGCGCCGATTTCGCCACCATCCTCGCGGACATCGAGCGCCGCGACGAGCGCGACATGGGCAGAGCCTCCTCGCCGTTGAAGCCGGCGGCGGACGCGCACTTGCTTGATACCAGCGAAATGGCTATAGAAGCCGCGTTTCTGGCGGCGATGGTGATCGTTGACGAGGTCCTTGCCAAGAGAAACAAGGCCTGATCGGGCTTTTTCGGTTGCCTTGAGCGGCGAAAATACCCATATCGGGCACGAACCAGCCTGCCAGCATTCTTCATGCGCCGGACTTGCCGCTTAGATGGCGGCCAAGGGCTCTTCAGCCCGGAACGCCGGCAGGCTCACGCAACGCTAACCCACGGCGCCCGCTCCGCGACAAAAGCGGAGCATTCCAGGAGAAACAATGTCAGTAGCTAATCCGTCTCGCGACGATTTCGCGAGCATGCTCGAAGAATCATTCACCGCCGGCCATTCCGGCGAGGGCCAGGTTGTCCGGGGCACGATCACCGCGATCGAAAAGGACATGGCCATCATCGATGTCGGCCTCAAGGTCGAAGGCCGCGTGCCGCTGAAGGAATTCGGCGCCAAGGGCAAGGACTCCTCCCTCAAGGTCGGCGACACCGTCGAAGTCTATGTCGAGCGCATCGAGAACGCGCTTGGCGAAGCCATGCTGTCGCGCGAGAAGGCTCGCCGCGAGGAGAGCTGGGTGCGTCTCGAGGAGAAGTTCACCAAGGGTGAGCGCGTCGAAGGCGTCATCTTCAACCAGGTCAAGGGCGGCTTCACCGTCGACCTCGACGGCGCCGTGGCGTTCCTGCCGCGCAGCCAAGTCGATATCCGCCCGATCCGCGACGTCACCCCGCTGATGCACAACCCGCAGCCCTTCGAAATCCTCAAGATGGATCGCCGCCGCGGCAATATCGTTGTGTCGCGCCGCACCGTGCTCGAGGAGAGCCGCGCCGAACAGCGTTCGGAAATTGTGCAGAACCTTGAGGAAGGCCAGGTGGTCGAAGGCGTGGTCAAGAACATCACCGACTACGGTGCGTTCGTCGACCTCGGCGGCATCGACGGCCTGCTGCACGTCACCGACATGGCATGGCGCCGCGTCAACCATCCGACCGAGATCCTCAACATCGGCCAGACGGTCAAGGTGCAGATCATCCGCATCAACCAGGAAACCCACCGCATCTCGCTCGGCATGAAGCAGCTCGAGTCGGATCCGTGGTCGGATATCGGCACCAAGTTCCCGATCGGCAAGAAGATCAAGGGCACTGTCACCAACATCACCGACTACGGCGCGTTCGTCGAGCTGGAGCCGGGCATCGAGGGCCTCATCCACGTTTCGGAAATGTCGTGGACGAAGAAGAACGTGCACCCCGGCAAGATCCTGTCGACGACCCAGGAAGTCGACGTGGTGGTGCTCGAGGTCGATCCGGCCAAGCGCCGCATCTCGCTCGGTCTCAAGCAGACGCTTGAGAACCCGTGGGAAGCCTTCGCGCGCAATCATCCGGTCGGCAGCCAGGTCGAGGGCGAGGTCAAGAACAAGACCGAGTTCGGCCTGTTCATCGGCCTGGAAGGCGACGTGGACGGCATGGTGCACCTGTCCGACCTCGACTGGACCCGTCCGGGCGAGCAGGTCATCGAAGAGTACAATCGCGGCGACATGGTCAAGGCGCAGGTGCTCGACGTCGACATCGAGAAGGAACGCATCTCGCTCGGCATCAAGCAGCTGGCCCGTGACACGGTCGGCGAAGCGGCCAATAGCGGCGAGCTGCGCAAGAACGCCGTCGTCACCTGCGAGGTCATCGGCGTGAAGGATGGCGGTCTGGACGTGCGGTTGGTCGACAGCGGCATCGAGACCTTCATCAAGCGCTCCGACCTTTCGCGCGACCGCGACGAGCAGCGCCCCGAGCGCTTCACCGTCGGCCAGAAGGTCGACGCCCGCGTCATCGCCTTCGACAAGAAGACCCGCAAGCTGCAGGTCTCGATCAAGGCGCTGGAAATCGCCGAGGAGAAGGAAGCGGTCGCCCAGTACGGCTCGACCGACTCCGGCGCGTCACTCGGCGACATCCTGGGCGCGGCGCTGAAGAAGCAGGGTAACTAAGCCCTTTCGCTTCGCGAATAAGAAAACCCCGCCGGAGCGATCCGGCGGGGTTTTCTTTTGTCGGGATCAGAGCAATTCCAGGAAAAGTGTCAGCGGTTTTCCGTCCGGAATTGCGTAAAAAAGAGATAGAGCTCAGGCCCTGCCATAGAGCGGGACCAGCGTGCCGCTCATGGCCTGGTTTGCGGGCGAGGCAAGGTAAGCGATCGCTTCCGCAGCTGCTTCAAGGCTGACCCATTTGGCGAAATCGGCGTCCGGCATGGCTTCGCGGTTGGCCTGCGTGTCGAGCGTCGAGGGGGCCACGGCATTGACCAGTATGCCCTTGTGCTTCAGCTCCTCGGCCATCGCCACCGTCATTGCCGCGACCGCGGCCTTGCTCGCCGTATAGGCAACCATGCCCGAACCTTTGCGCGGTTCCAGGCCGGCGCGCGCGGTAACGTTGACGATGCGGCCGGCCGTGTCGGACGCCAGCAGCGAGCGCACCGCGGCGCGGCTGCACAGGAAGGTCGTGCGGGCGTTGGTGTCCATCATTTCGGCGAAGGAGGCCGACTCGATCTTTTCGACCGGCGCCATGGTGAAGCCTCCGGCAAGATGGATCGAGGCCCAGAGCTCGGGCACCTGATGGTAGAAGGCCTCGACCTTGGCCGAATCCGACAGGTCGACATTGTGCGCCAGATGCACGCTGGCGTGGGCTGCGTAAGGAAAATGCGGCGGGGCCGCCGCGTGGGCATTGGGCACGTGGCAGATCGCGCCTTGCTCCAGCAATCTGCCGACAACCGCGCCGCCGAGCGCCCCAGTGCCGCCCGTGATCACGACATGCCTGCCGTTAAGCGTTTCCGTCATACTTTGAGCGCTCCTGTCATTTTTTTATGATTATATCTCGGGTTATGCCGCCCCAGACTGGAACGTCGCGCCTTTCGCGCTGTTACTCAATTGAAATATCGACATGGCTGGCGCAGCGTCTTTGCATGTGTGGGGGTCGTGGCCGGTGACGATAATTGCCGACCCGCCGGCACCGTCCGGGCGACGGCCGCACCAGCCTTTCAGTCGACGGTGATTTCGATGACGCGCGGCTTGCCGGCCGCCCGCGCGCGCTTCAGCGCCCCGGCCAGATCAACGGTTCCGGCCAACCGCTCGGCCGCGATGCCATAGGCCTCGGCGAGCTTGCAGAAATGCGGCGGCGCCGGCGAGACGCCGACCGGCTCGACGCCTACATCGAGCATCGAGGTCTCGATCTCGCGATAGCCGCGATTGTTCCAGACGACGAAGATCACCGGCGTGTCGGCGTCGAGCGCGGCGCCGATCTCCGGCAAGGTGAACTGGAAGCCGCCATCGCCGGTGAGGCACACTACAGGCGCTTGCGGAACGGCAAGTGCCGCGCCGATCGCCGCCGGCGGACCATAGCCCAGCGCGCCGAAGCCGGTCGCGGCGTTGAACCAGCCGCCGGGGCGGTCATGGTCGTAATAGAGGTTGGCGGCATAGATCGGCTGGGTCGAATCGCCGACGATGATGGCGCCCGGCAGCGCGTCGCGGATCGTCTCCACCGCGCGCAGCTGCGCCAGGTATTCGGGCTTCAGTTCGGCTCGCGCGGCATGGCGCGCCGCGGCGGCGCGAGCCTCGCCGTCCCTTGCCGCAACATGACCGGGCCCGATCGCCGACAGCAAAGCCTCGATCCCCTCGGCGCAATCGGCCTGGATGCCGATCGTCACCGGCCGGCGCGCGATCTGGTCGGCGCCGATATCGATGCGGATCAGGTTCCTGGGCAGCACGAAGCCGCCATCGCCATAGCCGTCGTAATCGGTCGGGCCGAACTCGGTGCCGAGGGCAATCACCAGATCGGCGTCGGCCATCAGGGCGCGCACCGTCTTGAGGCTGGGGCTCGCCGGCACGCAAAGCAGATGGCCATGCAGCAGGCCGCGCGCATTGGCGGTCTCGACGACAGGGGCGCCAAGCGTCTCGGCCAGGCGTTGCAACGCCGCGTCGGCCTGCTTGGCGCCGCCGCCAGCGAGGATCAGTGGACGGCGTGCCGCCTTGATCAACTTCGCCGCCTCGGCGATCGCCGCCGCGTCCGGCACCGGCGGCGCGGTATTGCTCAGCGCCGCCGCTATGCCGTCGGCGGGCTTGACCATGACGTCGGTGGGGATCTCGATATGCACCGGTCCCGGCCGCGCCGACGAAAACAGCGCGAAGGCGCGGGCGAGCGCGCCCGGCAGCTGCTCGGCCTCGGTCACACGCTCGGAAGACAGCGCGACCTTTTCCATCATGCCGCGCTGGTCGGGCAACTCATGCAGGTAGCCCAGACCCTTGCCCAGCGTATCGGTGGCGTTGACGCCGGAGATGACCAGCATCGGCACGGAATCGGCGCGTGCCTGGCCCATGGCGGTGATGGTGTTGGTCAGCCCCGGTCCGGTGATGACGAAGGCGACGCCCGGCCGGCCGCCGGCGCGCGCATAGCCGTCGGCCATGAAGCCGGCGCCCTGCTCGTGGCGCGGCGTGACATGACGGATCCTCGAACGCGCCAGGCCGCGATAGAGCTCGACCGTATGCACGCCCGGAATGCCGAAGACGGTGTCGACGCCATGCGCTTCGAGCAAGGTGATCAGCGCTTCGCCAACGGTGGTCATCAATTTCCTCCCTGTCTCTTCTTTCTTGCGCAATTCCGGACGGAAAACCGATTCTCACTTTTCCTGGAATTGCTTTTCCGGCGCGAGGCCGAGCTCGGCCTCTATGGCTTTGATGCCGATCGCCGCCAATTCGCCAGGCGAGAACATCTCGCCGGCCAGGCAGCCTTCGATCCAGAGCCCGTCGATGATGGCGTTGATGGCGATGGCATGGTGGCGCAGTTCGCTTGCGTCCGGCTTGCGCCGTTCGGCGGCGAGCACTTCGGCCACGACCGCTTCCACCTCGTTGCGAAAGCCGAGATAGCCCTCCCGGTGGGCTCGGGCGAGCGCCGGATCGGCCCCGGCGCGGCCGATGAAGGTCGCCCAGAGCGAGAACACCCGCTGGTCGATGATCGGCGCGTTGAGATTGGCGGTGACGAAGGCGGCAAGACGCCGGCGCGGCGAGGCGTCTTCCATGAGCAAGGCCGCTTTCGCCTGCTCGGTCATGCGGCCCATCAATGCCGCATAGGCTGCCCGCAGCAGATCTTCCTTGCCGGGGAAATAGTGGCGGATCAGCCCGGCGGTGACGCCGGCGCGCAAGGCGATGGTGCGCACAGTGGCGCCCTCAAGGCCATGTTCCGCCACGCTGTCCAAGGTCGCATCGATCAGGTCCTGCCGCCGCCGCTCCTCGCCCTCGCGGCGGAACTTGCGACGGGACGGCGCATTCATTGGCGCAGGATCGGCCGCGTCAGGCATGTCGGTCCGCCTTCGCAAGCGATGCAGAGCGCATCCGCCTCGAAGATTTCGACCGTGCAGCCGGCGGCTTCCATCGCGGCTTTGGTCTTGGGAAAGCCGGCAACGGCAATGACCTTCAACGGGCTGGTCGGCAGTACGTTCAGGCTGAGGCCGTTGGACGCGGCGAACTCCTGCGCATCGCCTTCGACCAGGCGGATGCCGCGCGCCTTCAGCATCTGGTAGAACGGGGCCGGCAGAAGCGGCGAATAGACCAGCGCGAGGTCGTCGGCCAGCGGGCTGATCACCGACATCAGATGCAGGCACGCCTCTTCGCCCTGCCACAGCGGCAGGTCGAAGCCGTAGACTGAAATGCCGAGCGGCGTCAGCAGGTTGGCGACCTGCTGGATGCCTTCCTGGTTGGTGCGCACGCCGCGTCCGATCGCCAGCGTGCGGGCATCCACCCATACACAGTCGCCACCCTCGACCTGGCCGGGCGCCTCGACGCGACCGAGGATCGGAATGCCCAGCCTTCTATAGGTTTCCTCATGCAGCGAAGGCTCTTTGGCACGCAACGGTTTGCCCATGGACAGGATCAGCGCGCCGCGATCGGTCATCAGCGACGGGTCATGCGTGAACACCGAATCCGCGAGACCGTCGGCCTTGTCCTCGATCCACTCGATCTCGGCACCCGAAGCCGCCACCAGTTCGGCAAGGACCGCGTGCTGCATTGCCGCTTTCGCCGGGTCGAAACCCGGGCCATAGTGCCAGGCGGCCCTGTCGGCGCTGCGCATGGCGTTGGCCGCCGAACGCATCAGCACGCGCCGCAACGGCGCCGCCATGGACTGTGATCCGAAAGCGCTCATCGATGCCCTTCTAAGATGAAAAAAAGCGAAAAAATTTCATGAAAGGCTATTTATACACTTGCACAACAACGCCGCAAGTGCCGTAATGAGCGGGATTGACGGGCTCGCGCTGTCGGGTCCATGCTGAGGTCTGGAGTGGGCAGTACAGCGTATGTTGATTAGCCGGATGGACGTTCGACGACCTGCCTTCGACCATAGAGAGGTCGCCCGGTGAGCGTGGCGGATGCCGCCCCAGTCCAATCCGGCAAGGCGCAAAGCGCCGCCGCCGAAGCCATCCATGTCGAGAATCTGCACAAGAAATTCGGCCAGCTGCATGTGCTGAAGGGCGTTTCGCTGTCGGCGCGCGACGGCGAGGTGGTCGCCATCATCGGCGGCTCCGGCTCCGGCAAATCGACGCTGTTGCGCTGCATCAACTGCCTGGAAAACCCGACCAGCGGCATCATCCGGGTCAATGGCGAGGAGATCAAGCTCAAGGCCGACAGCCACGGCCATACCGTTCCGGCCGACCGCCGCCAGATCGAGCGGATCCGCTCCCGGCTGGGCATGGTGTTCCAGAATTTCAACCTGTGGAGCCACATGACGCTGATCGAGAACGTCATCGAGGTTCCGGTGCATGTGCTCGGCGTCAAGCGCGATGAGGCGATCGCCCAGGCCGAGAAGCTGCTCGCCCGCGTCGGGCTGGCGGAGAAGCGCGATGTCTATCCGGCCTTCCTGTCCGGCGGCCAGCAGCAGCGCGCCGCGATCGCCCGGGCGCTGGCGATCAATCCGCGCGTCATGCTGTTCGACGAGCCGACGTCGGCGCTCGATCCGGAGCTGGTCGGCGAGGTGCTGAAAGTGATCGGCGACTTGGCGCGCGAGGGGCGCACCATGGTGCTCGTGACGCATGAAATGAAGTTTGCCCGCGAGGTCGCGACGCATGTCGTCTATCTCTACAACGGGCTGGTCGAGGAAGAGGGTCCGCCCGAACAGCTGTTCGGCGCGCCCAAATCCGAAAGGCTCAAACAATTCCTCCGCAATGTCGGCTAGGGCCGGCATCAAGCGGGGCGAAAACCGGGAACAACAACAAACTGGGAGTCCTGACATGAAGACTGTTCTCAAGACATTCGCGGCAGCGCTGCTTCTCGGCGTCGCGGCGATGGGCGGCGTGGCCAAGGCCGAGCAGGTCAAGATCGGCGTCGCCGCCGAGCCCTACCCGCCTTTCACCTCGCCCGACGCCAGCGGCAAATGGGTGGGCTGGGAGATCGATTTCGTCGACGCGGTCTGCGCCGAAGAGAAGCTCGACTGCGTCATCACGCCGGTTGCCTGGGACGGCATCATCCCGGCGCTGACCACCAAGAAGATCGACGCCATCGTCTCCTCGATGTCGATCACCGCCGAGCGCGAGAAGACGATCGACTTCTCGGACAAGTACTACAACACCCCGACCGCCATCATCGGGCCGAAGGACCAGAAGTTCGGCGCCACGCCGGACGATCTCAAGGGCAAGGTGATCGGCGTCCAGGTGTCGACGGTGCATGCGGTCTACGCCAAGAAGCACTTCACCGGCGCGCAGGAGATCAAGGAATACCAGACGCAGGACGAAGCCAACAACGATCTGGCCGCCGGCCGTATCGACGCGGTGCAGGCCGACTCGATCGCGCTCGGCGAATTCCTGAAATCCGACCAGGGCAAGGCCTGCTGCGACCTGAAGGGCATGGTGGCCCCGGACGACGAGGTGCTCGGACCAGGTGTCGGCGCCGGCATCCGCAAGGAAGACACCGCGCTCAAGGAAAAGTTCAACGCCGGCATCAAGGCGATCCGCGCCAACGGCAAATATGACGAGATCTCGAAGAAATACTTCGACTTCGACATCTATGGCGGCGCCACGCAGTCGAACTGAACCCTCTCGCAACTGAGTGAGGGCATGGCGTTCGCGCCATGCCCGATCCTTGCCACGCACGCTTGCCGCTGACCTTCGGCTTCAGTGGCTTGCCAGCAATCCGGGGGCGAAGCTGATCGACGCCTTTCTTCCGGCCTCGGCGGCCGGCATCATCGAACTCCTGTCACCGGTGGCGCCAGGCTGGGGCGGCACGCTGCTGGTCGGGCTGCTGCATTCGCTCGAGATCGCCATCGGCGCCACCTGTCTCGGCCTGCTGATCGGCACCGCCGGCGCCTTTGGCAAGCTCTATGGCGGGCCGGTGACGCGCGACCTTCTGGCCGTCTACACCACGGTTGTCCGCGCGGTGCCGGAACTGGTGCTAATCCTGCTGCTCTATTACGCCGGCACCGACCTCATCAACCAGGTGCTGGCGGCGATGGGCTACAGCCGTGTCGACATCAGCGGGCTCGCGGCCGGCATTTTCGTTCTGGGTTTCGTCCAGGGCGCCTATTCGACCGAAGTCATCCGCGGCGCCATCCTCGCCATCCCGCAAGGCCAGATCGAGGCCGCACGCGCCTACGGCATGTCGCCGGGCCTGATGCTCAGGCGCATAACCCTGCCGGCCATGCTGCCCTTCGCCATACCCGGCCTCGCCAATCTGTGGCTGATCGCCACCAAGGACACGGCGCTGCTTGCCGTGGTCGGCTTCTTCGAGCTGACGCTGGCGACGCGCCAGGCAGCCGGCGTCACCAAGGCCTATCTGCTCTTCTACGTCGCCGCCGGCGTGCTTTACCTGGCGGTGACACTCTTCTCCAACCTGATCATCGGCCGCGTCGAGGCCTGGTCGCGGCGCGGCATGCCCTCCGTCAAGGAGGCGCGCTGATGTCGGCCGAAGCCACCGCGATCAACATGGCGGCGCGCGCCTCGATCTGGCTCAAGCCGCATCGCATCGTGCTTATCCTGATCGCCTTGGCGCTGGTGCTCTGCGCGGCCCTCTTCATGCGCTGGGACTGGCTGCCGCAATATTGGGAAATGGGCCTGATGGGCATCTGGCGGGCGCTGTGGATTCTGGCCGTCACCTGTGCGCTGGGCTTTGCGCTTGCGGTGCCGCTCGGGCTCGCCCAGGCCGGCGGACCGATCTGGTTCTCGGCGCCGGCCAAGGTCTTCTGCACCATCATCCGGGGAACACCGCTGCTCCTGCAGCTCTGGCTGCTCTATTACGGCCTCGGCTCGATCTTCCCGCAATATCCGTGGATCCGCGAATCGTGGCTCTGGCCGTATCTCAGGCAGGCCTGGCCCTATGCCGTGGTGGCGCTGACCTTCTCCTTCGCCGGCTATGAGGGCGAGGTGATGCGCGGCGCCTTTGCCGGCGTGCCGCGCGGACAGCTGGAAGCCGCCCGCGCCTTCGGCATGAGCCGCTGGAAAATCTTCCGCCGCATCTGGCTGCCGCAGGCGTTCTACCGGGCGCTGCCGACCTTGACCGGCGAGACCGTGCTGCAGCTGAAGTCGACACCACTGGTGGCGACGATCAGCGTCATCGACATCTTCGCCGTCTCCTCCAAGGTGCGGCAGGACACCTACCTGACCTACGAGCCTTTGCTGCTTCTGGCGCTGATCTATATGACGATCACCGGCATCCTGGTCTTCGTGTTCAGCCGGATCGAGGCGAGGATTCCGGCGAAGATCGGGTAGCGAATAGAGAGTAGCGATTAGCGAGTAGTTCCTTTATCTCCCCTACTCGCTACCCGCTATTCCCTATTCGCTACTCGCTGCAGGGCAACTCTGATGCAACTCACCCTCGACCAGGCAACAGGCCTATGCCGGATGGCGGCGCTCGGCGCCGGCGCCAATGAGGAGGCGGCGCAGTCGCTGACCGCCTCGATCATCGCCGCGGAGGCAGAAGGCCTGTCGACGGTCGGGCTGTCGCATTTCATCGACTATCTGGAGGCGCTCGAGGCCGGCCGCATCGACGGCAATGCCGATCCGGTGATCACAAGGCCGGCGCTCGCCGTCTATCTTTCCGACGCGCGCGGCGGGCTTGCCCATACCGGCTTCGACCGCACGATCGACGACCTGGTCAAGGCGGCAAAGCTGTTCGGCGTGTCGATCTTCTCGCAGAAGAACGCCTATACATGCGGCGCGCTCGGCTATTTCACCGGGCGGCTGGCCGAGCAGGGACTGGTTTCCTTCGCCGCCACCAACGGGCCGGCCGTGCTGGCCGGCTCGGGCTCGGTCAAGCCGGTCTATTGCACCAACCCGATGTCCTTCGCCTCGCCCGCCGCCGACGGGCCGCCGCTGGTCATCGACCAGTCATCGAGCGCCACCGCCTTCGTCAACATCCGTAAGGCGGCCGAGGACGGCAAGAAGATCCCCGAAGGCTGGGCGCTGGATGCCAGCGGCAACCCGACCACCGACCCGGCGGCAGCGATGAAGGGCGCGATGCTTGCCTTCGGCGGCCAGCGCGGCGCCAACATCGCCTTGATGGTCGAGGTGCTGGCCGCCGGCATTTCCGGCGCCAACTGGTCGCTCGACGCGCCCTGGTTCACCGGCGGACCGGACAGCCCCGGCACCGGCCTTTTCGTTCTCGCAATAGAGCCCAAGCTGCTCGATCCGGATTTCGAGCAGCGCATGAAGGACCAGCTCGACCGGCTGCGGCGGCGTTATGGCGTGCATATTCCCGGACGCTCGCGCGCCGAAGCCGCGGAGAAGGCAAAGGCGCGTGGCATCACCACGTCCAGATCGGTCGTGCAGCGCATTTCGGAATTCGCCGAGCGTTACTCGGCCTGATTCCCGGCTGTTGAACCTTTTCCCGACCTGACGCGACACATTCGCGGCACCCCCATGCCGCGAGCCGCCTGTTTGGCTTCGTTCGGCTCGCGGTTGGCGGCGCCGCGCCGGGCGTTCAGGGCGGGGGCGGGCGTGCTTGCTTCACGCCACCTTGATACCGTCTCAGGTCAGGCCGCCTCGTTGGACCCTGTTTCGGCGCGGAACCGCCCGGAAAACCCCGCTTCGGCGGGGTTTTCTGTCTTCTTCAAACCTCCAGGAGGGGCGTTCCGGGCAAGTCCAAAAACAACGCAATGGCGACTTCCGGTCGCTCTTTGCCTTTGGCGAGAAACGGATTAAGAAACGGCTTCAGCCAAGCACGCGCGCGGAGCCAGTCATGACCGAAATCCTGCAGACCCCCAAGCTCGTCGTCGTCTTCGGCGGCTCGGG
This sequence comes from Mesorhizobium sp. M2A.F.Ca.ET.042.01.1.1, assembly GCF_003997405.1. Lineage (NCBI taxonomy): Bacteria > Pseudomonadati > Pseudomonadota > Alphaproteobacteria > Hyphomicrobiales > Phyllobacteriaceae > Mesorhizobium > Mesorhizobium sp. M2A.F.Ca.ET.042.01.1.1. The sequence continues at coordinate 453 of NZ_RZRX01000200.1, read as the reverse complement.
CTTCGTCGGTCGCCATGTCGTTCGCGCCCTTGCCAAGCGCGGCTACCGCATTCGTGTCGCCTGCCGGCGGCCCGACCTTGCCGGCCATGTGCAGCCGCTCGGCAATGTCGGCCAGATCCAGCCGGTGCAGGCCAATGTGCGCGTGCGCTGGTCGGTCGACCGCGCCGTGCAGGGCGCCGACCATGTCGTCAACCTCGTCGCCATCCTGCATGAGACCGGCCGCCAGAAGTTCGGCGCGGTGCACGATTTCGGCGCGCGCGCCGTCGCCGAGGCCGCACGCTCGGTCGGCGCCGGCCTCACCCACATCTCGGCGCTCGGAGCCGACCCGAATTCCCCGTCCAGCTATGCCCGCACCAAGGCGCTCGGCGAAAAGGCGGTGTTCGATACGATTGCGGACGCCGTCATCCTCCGCCCGTCGATCAATTTCGGGCCGGAGGACTCCTTCTTCAACCG
>NZ_RZRX01000001.1:0-93671 GCF_003997405.1 Mesorhizobium sp. M2A.F.Ca.ET.042.01.1.1 | reverse complement strand
CTCCACGCCGCGATGGGTAAGGCTTGCCCGCGGGCGGCCGCTAAATGAGAGAGGATTCGAACATGCTGATCTCCCAGATCCTCGACGACGCCGAGACGATCCGCGTCGTCGCCCGCAACGGCGGCGGCAAGACCAGGGTCATCAATGGCGCGCGCAGCGTCTATTCGCTGGCGATGGAGGCCGCACGCACGGGCATCGGCCTCGAAGCGCTGATCGAGCGCAAGGGCTATGGCGAGACGGTCGATCTCGATGCCGCCTACAAGAGGGGCCGGCTGGTCTCGCCGATCAACCATCCGGACCCGGCGCATCTGCATCTCACCGGCACCGGGCTGACGCATCTCGGCTCCGCGGCGACGCGCGATTCCATGCACAAGAAGCTCAGCGAGGGCGGCGAGGAGGAGCTCACCGATTCCATGAAGATGTTCCGCATGGGCCTCGCAGGCGGCAAGCCGGCCAAGGGCCAGGTCGGCGTCCAGCCGGAATGGTTCTACAAGGGCAACGGCACGATGGCGGTGGCGCCCGGCGCGCCGCTGATGTCGCCGGCCTTCGCGCAGGATGGCGGCGAGGAGCCCGAGATCGCCGGCATCTATGTCATCGGCGATGATGGCGCGCCGTTCCGCGTCGGTTTCACGCTGTCGAACGAGTTTTCCGACCACGTCACCGAGCGGGTGAACTATCTGTTCCTCGCCCATTCCAAGCTGCGCAACGCCTCGTTCGGCCCCGAGATCCTGATCGGCGACCTGCCGGCCGACATCCGCGGCGCATCGCGCATCTGGCGCGACGGCAAGCTGCTCTGGGAAAAGCCGTTCCTGTCGGGGGAGGCGAACATGTCGCACACCATCGCCAATCTCGAGCACCACCACTTCAAATATTCGGCCTTCCGCCAGCCCGGCGACGTGCATGTGCATATGTTCGGCACCGCGACGCTCTCCTTCGCCGACGGCATCAAGACCGAGGCCGGCGACACGTTCGAAATCGAGGCGCCGGATTTCGGCCTGCCGCTGCGCAATCCGCTGGAGATCGAAAAGCCGGTGAAGGTGGCGGTGAAGGCGCTGTAGCGCCGATCTCCCCCCTTGAGGGGGAGATGTCGCCGAAGGCGACAGAGGGGGTCGCTGCGCGTAGAGCGCCAACCTCCTCGCGTCACAGGACGTCGCGCTCCATGTGAGACGACCCCCTCTGCCCTGCCGGGCATCTCCCCCTCAAGGGGGGAGATTGGCAGCTCAGCGCGCGGTCCTGAAATGCTTGGAAAGCTTCAAGCCCTGCGCCTGGTAGTTCGAGCCGAGGTCGGTGCCGTAGAGCGCCTGCGGACGCTTCAGCATGTGCTCGTAGACGAGGCGGCCAACGATCTGGCCGTGGTCGAGGATGAAAGGCACTTCGTGGCTGCGCACTTCGAGCACGGCGCGGCTGCCGCTGCCGCCGGCGGCGGAGTGGCCGAAGCCCGGATCGAAGAAGCCGGCATAGTGGACGCGGAACTCGCCGACCAGCGGGTCGAAGGGCGTCATCTCGGCGGCGTAGAGCGGCGGCACGTGCACCGCCTCGCGGCTGACCAGGATATAGAATTCGTCAGGGTCGAGCACGATCTCGCCGGCGCCGCTCTTGTAGATCGGCTCCCAGAAATCGACGACGTCCTGCGCGGCGCGCTTGTCGACGTCGACCAGGCCGGTATGGTGCTTGCCGCGGTAGCCGACAAGCCCGTCCTTGTCGCCGTCGAGATCGATGGAGAGCGCGATGCCGCCACCGGAAATATTGGGCGGCTCGGTGGCGACCAGCATCTCGGCACGGTGAAGGTCGCGCAGCTCGCTCTCCGAAAGCACGGCATTGCCGATGCGGAAACGGATCTGCGACAGCCGCGAGCCGGCGCGCACGACGATCGGGAAGGTGCGCGGGCTGACCTCGAGATAGAGCGGCCCGTGATAACCGGCGGCGATCTTGTCGAACTCGTGGCCGCGATCGGTCATGACCCGCGTGAAGATGTCGAGGCGGCCGGTCGAGCTCTTCGGATTGGCCGAGGCCGAAACCTCGGCCGGCAATGCCAGGCTTTCCAGCAAAGGCACGATATAGACGCAGCCGGTTTCCAGGACCGCGCCGCCGGTGAGGTCTATCTCGTGCAGCTTCAGCCGTTCGAGCTTGTCGGCGACCAGATGATCGGGCCCCGGCAGGAAGGAGGCGCGCACGCGATAGGCCTTGTCGCCGAGCCTGAGATCGAGGCTGGCCGGCTGGATCTGGTTGGTGTCCAGCGCACGCGGCGACTTGAGCGCGTTCGCCTTGAACAGCGCCGCGATGTCCTGATCCGGAAGAATGCCTGTCTGCCGCAAAGGCTGGCTCCGTTCACAAGGCCGGGCGAGGACCCAAGCAGGCTGTTGCCGTCCGGCTGGTACAAACCTCTTAATGAAGCCGGCAATTGACGCAAGCGCGGCGGTCATTTAAAGGGTCGTTATCCCGTGGTGATTTGGCCGGTCGGCTTGCAGCCACGTTAAACAAGTCGCTAAAGGACCGTCGAGCCGCAAGGCTGTATGGACCGGTTGCGACTTCGCGGCCGGTTTTTTTGTGTCTGGAAGCAGGGCTATGAGCACCAAGAAGCGCAACTGGAAACCTCAGACAGCACTCGTGCATGGCGGAACGCTGCGTTCCCAGTATGGCGAAACCGCCGAGGCGATGTATCTCACGCAGGGCTATGTCTACGAGACGGCGCAGGCTGCCGAGGCCCGTTTCAAGGGCGAGGAGCCCGGCTTCATCTATTCGCGCTACGCTAACCCGACCGTCGACATGTTCGAGAAGCGCATGTGCGCGCTGGAAGGCGCCGAGGATGCCCGCGCGACAGCCTCCGGCATGGCCGCAGTTTCCGCTGCCCTGCTCTGCAGCGTCAAGGCGGGAGATCACATCGTCGCGGCGCGCGCGCTGTTCGGTTCCTGTCGCTGGGTGGTGGAGACGCTGGCGCCGCGCTACGGCATCCAGGCGACGCTGATCGACGGCACCGACATCGCCAATTGGGAAAAGGCGGTCAGGCCGAACACCAAGCTGTTCTTCCTGGAAAGCCCGACCAATCCGACGCTGGAAGTGGTCGACATCGCCGCTGTCGCCAAGCTCGCCAATTCGATCGGCGCGCGCGTCATCGTCGACAACGTCTTTGCCACACCGCTGCAGCAGAAGCCGCTGCAGCTCGGCGCTCACATCGTCGTCTATTCGGCGACCAAACACATAGACGGCCAGGGCCGCTGTCTCGGCGGCGTCATCCTGTCGGACAAGAAATGGATCGACGAAAACCTGCACGACTATTTCCGCCACACCGGCCCCAGCCTCTCGCCGTTCAACGCCTGGACGCTGCTCAAGGGGCTGGAGACGCTGCCGCTTCGCGTGCGCCAGCAGACCGAAAGCGCCGGCAGGATCGCCGATTTCCTGGCCGGCCGGCCTGAGATCGCGCGCGTCATCTATCCGGGCCGCGCCGATCACCCGCAGGCCGATATCGTCAAGAAGCAGATGTCCGGCGGCTCGACATTGATCTGCCTTGACGTCAAGGGCGGCAAGCAGGCGGCCTTCGCCTTCCAGAACGCGCTCGACATCGTGCTGATCTCCAACAATCTCGGCGACGCCAAGAGCCTGATCACCCATCCGGCGACGACGACGCACAAGAACCTGAGCGACGAGGCACGTGCCGAGCTCGGCATCGGTCCCGGCACGCTCAGGCTCTCGGTCGGCCTGGAAGACACCGACGATCTGCTGGACGACATCGAGCAGGCGCTGAAGGCGGCAAAATAAGCTGGAAAATATCGCGGGAGATCGCTCAGACGATTCAGGCGATCTCCTTGAGTTCTTTCAGCTCGCGGGTGCGGATTGTCATCGCATTGCCGCGCCACTCGACGGCGCCGCCGAACCAGGCGCGAGCCCAGATGGCGGGCAGCATGGCGTCACGCACGATCATCGGGGTGACGCTGCGCGGCGACAGGTACCAGCCCTTGGCAGCGGCCAGCAGGCATTCCGGCAGGTAGGCGATCGCCAGCACGCACAAAGCCGTGCTGGGCAGGCTGACGCCGGCGCTTGCCGCGGCAATCAGCGCCAGCAGCAGCGGCATCGCGGCGCCTGTGAGGATCTCCGGGGCGAAGAACAGCGGGAACGTCACCCGGCGCAGCCGCGCCCAGCGCGTCTGACGCGACCAGATCTCGGCGAAGCTGCGCTGTCCAAGCGGCTGCTCGAAAGGCGAGGCGACGAGATTGACGCGCAGGCCCAGGCTGTTGACCAGCTTGGTGGCGGCCGCGTCCTCGGCGATCTCGGCGGCCAAGGCCTGGATGCCGCCATTGGCGTCCAGCATCGGCTTGTTCCACAGCATGCTCTTGCCCTGGGCGAAGCCGAGGCCGAGCGCCTCGCCGGCATATTGCCAGCGCGCCTGCAGCGTGTTGAGGAAGGCGCATTCGACTTCGGCCCAAAAGCCGTCCGGCCGCGAACCGATCGGCGTCGAGCAGACGAGGCCGGTATCCGGGCGCCATGCCGCCATCAGGTGCTGGACATAGTCCCTCGGCATCAGCACGTTGGAATCGGCGAGGACGACCCAATCGTGCCGCGCCGCCTGCCAGCCCTTGACGCAGTTGTTGAGCTTGGGATTGGCGCTGATATGGTCGTCGCCGATCAACAACCGCGCCGGAAGCTTCGGGTGGCGCGCGATCGCCGCATCGATGAGCCTCACTACCGGGTCCTCGGCATGCGCGACGCAGAAGATCAGCTCATAGCGCGGCCAGTCGAGCGAGAAGGCGCGCTGAAGGGTCTCCTGCGTGAACGGCTCGACGCCGCGCGAAGGAACGATGATCGAGACCGGCTGCGCGCCGACGGGCGGCGCAATGACATGTCTTCGTTTCAGCCGCGACGCGGCTAGCAGGATGCTGGCGAGGTTCGAGAGAAGAAGGGCTGACGAAGCCAGGCCGGCTGCGATAGTCAGTTCCATCGAGATCTGGTCACCCTATCTCTTTGTTTTCACGCAATTCCGGACGGAAAACCGCTCACACTTTTCCTGGAATTGCTCTTGGCCGCATGCGGCGGTTTCATCAGTCACAGAGCGCCCGAGTCGCCCGGCACGGTTTGTGCACACCAACATTGTCATGTGTCACTTAAATGACATTGTTTTTCGCCACGTGCGCTACAAGGCTGGCAGAATGGTCGGCGCTGCGCGTCCAACAGGGAAGCGCGACGAAATGTTCCGCCGTGGCAACCGGAGTGGCCCATGTATCGCGCAGTGACGCGCAACATCGAAGTGCTGGTCAGACCCTTCTATCTGGAGGATAGATCCGATCCGTCGGAGAACCGCTATGTCTGGGGCTATCAGGTGACAATCGACAACCGCTCCGACGATTTCGTGCAGCTTTTGTCGCGCTACTGGCACATCACCGACGGCCAGGGCCGTGTCGAGGAGGTGCGCGGCGCTGGCGTCGTCGGCGACCAGCCGGAGCTCAATCCCGGCGACAGCTATCAATACACGTCAGGCTGTCCGCTCTCGACACCGTCGGGCATCATGGTCGGCCACTACACAATGCGCAACGGCCGCGGCGAGACGTTCGACATCGCCATACCGGCGTTTTCGCTCGACATGCCGGGGACAAGGCGGACGGTGAATTAGAGAACTTGGGTTCCTCACCCCCGCAAAGCGGGGGAGAGGTGTCCCGGCGAAGCCGGGACGGAGAGGGGGACGACCTACGCGAGGCCAAATCTCCGCGGAGGGATTGGCGCGGGAGCGAACACGAGATATGCGCTCAGGCGTCTTTGGACAGCGGGTTACCAGCTATGCCAAAGACCCCTCTCCGTCCCGGCTTCGCCGGGCCACCTCTCCCCACTTCGTGGGGCGAGGAACCGGAGCTTTCTTACTCCGCGGCGAACTCTGCCGGGTCGAAGTCGTATTGCGTCGAGCAGAACTCGCAGGCGACATGGATGCCGCCCTCCTCGGTCGAGTCCTTGATCTCCTCAGCCGAAAAGCCTTGGAGGATGCCGTGGATCTTCTCGCGCGAGCAGGAGCACTGGTCGTCGACGGGCACGCTGCGGAAGACGCGCACGCCGTGCTCGTGGAACAGCCGGTAGAGCAGCCGCTCGGCGCCCACGGTCGGGTCGATCAGCTCGGTCGGCTCGATAGTGCCGAGCAGCGCCAGCAATTCCTGCCAGGAATTGTCGGCCGGGTGGTCTGTCAGCTCGCGGTCGTCGCCGTCGCCGCCCGAAATATCGGGAATGCGCATGCGCTCCGGCGCCTGAGGCAGGAACTGCGCCAGGATGCCGCCTGCCCGCCACTGCTCGTGTGCGCCGCCCGGGCCGGGCGTGACCAGCTTGGCAACCGACATCTTGATATCGGTCGGGATCTGCTCCGACTGGCGGAAATAGGTGCGCGCGGCATCCTCCAGCGAGGTGCCGTCGAGCTGGACGATGCCCTGGTAGCGCTGCGTGTGCGCGCCCTGGTCGATGGTCAGAGCCAGGACGCCGTTGCCGAGCAGAGCCTGCTGGCGGGCGACGGGCTCGGGATAATTGTGGCGGCTCAAAATAGCGTCGAGCATCGGCCCGAGCTGCACGGTGCGGCCGCGCACATCAAGCGGCGCGACCTCGTAAGGCACGACGTGGTCGTCGCCGGCGAAGCCGAATTCACCGAGTTGGGGTTTATGCTCAGCCAAGGTCTGGGTTTCCAACATGACAAAACTCCGGGGCGCAGCCATGCAACCCGATGAGCCGCATGCGTCGAAGCGCGTTCAATTTACGTGATGGCCCGCAAATAGGCATCACCTGTCCCCAGATCAAGTTGACCCCAATCTGGCCGGAAGCGGTCAGGTCCGCCCTTCTCAAGCGCCCAGGCACCAGGCCAGCACCGCCTTCTGGGCGTGCAGCCGGTTCTCGGCCTCATCGAAGACCACCGAATGCGGCCCGTCGATCACCTCGTCGGTGACCTCTTCGCCGCGATGCGCCGGCAGGCAGTGCATGAACAACGCATCGGGCTTGGCCTTGGCCATAAGCGCCGCGTTGACCTGATAGGGCAGGAAGACGTTGTGGCCGCGAGCGCGGTGCTCCTGGCCCATCGAGACCCAGCTGTCGGTGACGACGCAATCGGCCTGATCGACGGCTTCCTCGGCGGATTTGGCAAACCGGACCTTGCCGCCGTTGGCTTTCGACCAATCGACATATTTCTCGAAAGGCTCGCTGCCTTCCGGCACCGCGACATTCAAGTTGAAACGGAACCGGGCCGAGGCTTCGAGCAGCGAGTGCAGCACATTGTTGCCGTCGCCGGTCCAGGCAAAGGTCTTGCCGGCCACCGGGCCGCGATGCTCCTCGAAGGTCATGATGTCGGCCATGAGCTGGCAGGGATGCGTATCGTCGGTCAGCCCGTTGATGACCGGAACCGTGGCGTTCTCGGTGAGCTCGATCAGCCGGTCGTGCGAGGTGGTGCGGATCATGATGGCGTCGACATAGCGCGACAGCACTTTCGCCGTGTCGGCGATGGTCTCCGAGCGTCCGAGCTGCATCTCGGTGCCGGTCAGCATGATCGTCTCGCCGCCGAGCTGGCGCATGCCGACATCGAAGGACACGCGCGTGCGCGTCGACGGCTTGTCGAAGATCATGGCCAGCACCTTGCCGTCGAGCGGTTTTGAGCGCTCACCCGCCTTGAGCCTGGTCTTTCGCGCGATCGCGTCGTCCAGCATGATGCGCAGGTCGCCCGCCGAAACGGCGGATAGATCGGTGAAGTGGCGGACGCTCATCGGCAGGTTCCAGAACTTATTTCGCGGCTTCGGCCGCTATCGCGTCGGTCAGCCCCTTGGCGCCGCCGCGGATGCGCTTCAGCGCCTCGCCGATCTCCTCGTCGGTGACGGTGAGTGGCGGCAGGAGGCGGATGACATTGTCGCCGGCCGGCACGGCAAGCAGGTGCTGGTCGCGCAGCGCCATGTTCACCTTGGTGTTGGGCATGGCGCATTTCAGGCCGAGCATCAGGCCGGTTCCCCTGATGCCTTCGATGACCTCGGGAAATTCGTCCGCGACCGCCGCAAGGCCCTGCTTCAACAACAGCGCCTTGCGCTGCACGTCCTCGAGGAAGCCGTCGGCCAGCACCACGTCGAGCACGGCGTTGCCGACCGCCATCGCCAGTGGATTGCCGCCGAAGGTGGTGCCGTGCACGCCGGCGGTCATGCCGGTCGCCGCCTCATCCGTGGCGAGGCAGGCGCCCAACGGGAAGCCGCCGCCGATGCCCTTGGCGATCGCCATCAGGTCGGGCGTGACGCCGGCCCATTCATGCGCGAACAGCTTGCCGGTGCGGCCGATGCCGCACTGGACTTCGTCGAAGATCAGAAGCAGGCCGTGCTGGTCGCAGAGCTGCCGCAGCCGTTTCAAGGACTGCGTCGGCACCGGGCGTATGCCGCCCTCGCCCTGCACGGGCTCGATCAGTATGGCCGCGGTCCCCGCCGTGATCGCCTTTTGCGCGGCATCGATGTCGTCGAATGCAATCTGGTCGAAGCCTTCGACCTTGGGCCCGAAGCCCTCGAGATATTTGTACTGGCCGCCGGCGGCGATCGTCGCCAGCGTGCGGCCGTGGAAGGCGCCTTCGAAGGTGATGATGCGAAAACGCTCGGGATGGCCCTTGACGAACTGATAGCGCCTTGCCGTCTTGATGGCGCATTCCAGCGCCTCGGCGCCCGAATTGGTGAAGAACACCTTGTCGGCAAAGGTGGCATCGACCAGCCGCTCGCCCAGCCGGCGCTGTTCCGGGATCTCGTAGAGATTGGAGACGTGCCAGAGCTTGGCGGCCTGTTCGGTGAGCGCCGCGACCAAATGCGGATGGCTGTGGCCCAGCGAATTCACCGCGATGCCGCCCGCGAAGTCGAGATATCGCTCGCCCTTGTCGGTGACCAGCCAGGTCCCCTCCCCACGGTCGAAAGCCAGGGGTGCGCGGGCAAAGGTCTCGTAAAGCGCCGAACCGCTCATTATATGCGTCTCCGGAACCGGAAATCAAAAAAGCCGCCAATGCGGCGGCCTTTGCGGCTTATCATGTTTTTCGGCCATGAAGTCAACGAAAACGTCACGCAGAAGCGCGTGGCAAGCCCCGATGCCACGCCGGCCCATCAGCGGTCAGGCAAGTTGGGGAAAACCGTAAAAACCGAATCAGTGTTGCCTTTGGGACTCTTGTCACCGAGTCAGCGCATAAGGTAATTGTAGTCGAGAAATAACTATATTTCGTGCGGCGGACCTAAATCACCCGGTACATGTGGTGTCGTTTGCCCGGCGAGAGCCGGCTCGGGAGAGGATTCTGGCTGCCGCACGCATTAGCAGGAGCGCGGTCTCATGAACTGGACTGACGAGCGGGTAGAACTTCTCAGGAAATTGTGGTCGGAGGGTCTGAGCGCAAGCCAGATTGCCGCACAACTTGGCGGAGTGAGCCGCAATGCCGTCATCGGCAAGGTGCATCGCCTGAAGCTGTCGGGCCGCGGCCGCGCGACGGCTGCCCCGGCGCGCCAGAAGAAGGCGACGCAAGGCGCCTCGATGCAGAAATCGGTGGCCCGCGCGGCGAGCCCGGCGCGCCATGTGACCGCCACCATCGGCGCCACCGCGCTGCAGGTGCAGTTCGACGCCGAGCCGGTCGCGCGCCACTACATCCGCCCGGTCGAGAATGTCGTGGTTCCGATCTCGCGCAACCTGCAGCTCGTCGAGCTGACCGAACGCACCTGCAAATGGCCGAATGGCGACCCGCTTTCGGAAGACTTCAGCTTCTGCGGCAACGACGCCGCCGAAACCGGACCGTATTGCAAGTATCATTCCCGGGTTGCGTTCCAGCCGGCGGCGGAAAGACGCCGCGCTCGCTGAATAGCGAATAGCGAATAGCGAATAGCGAATAGAACGGCTTGGCTTCTGTGACAAGGAGCAAGCCGTTTTTTGTTATTCCCTATTCGCTACTCCCTATTGGCTATTCGCTTCCGCTCACAGCCACCCATTCTTCTTGAACCGCCAATACAGGAACGCACAGATCGCGGCCATCACCAGCAGGATGACGGGATAGCCATATTCCATCTTCAGCTCCGGCATGTCGGTGAAGTTCATGCCGTAGATGCCGGCGAAGGCGGTGGGCACCGCCAGGATGGCGGCCCATGAGGCGAGCTTCTTCGAGATCGCGGTTTCCTGGCTCTGTCCGACGAGAAGGCTGGCTTCGAAAGCGAAGGCCAGAACCTCACGCAGGGAGTCGATCTTTTCCTGCACGGTGCGGATGTGGTCGGTCACATCGCGAAACAGCGGATGCATGGCGGCATGGATCTGCGGCAGGTCGGCGCTGGTCAGCCGGCGGCAGACCTCGACCAGCGGCAAGGCCGCATTGCGCAGCCGCAGGAGATCGCGGCGCAGCATGTAGAGGCGCTCGATATCGGAACCAGTCATCGGCTTCAGAAGCACCTTGTCCTCGATCGCCTCGACCTCGTCCTCGATCTGCTCCAGCACCGGCATGTAATTGTCGACGATGAAATCTAGGATGGCGTAGAGGACGAAATCCTCACCCTTGGCCAGTGAATGCGGGCAGCTTTCCCAATGCTGGCGCACGGCGGCGTAGGAGGTCGACGGGCCATGCCGGACGCTGACGATGTAGCCGGTGCCGACGAACAGATGCGTCTCGCCGAAGGTGACGCGGCCGTCGATCAATTGCGCGGTGCGGGCGACGATGAAGAGGGCATCGCCATATTGCTCGATCTTCGGGCGCTGATGCGGATGCTCGGCATCCTCGATCGCCAAATCATGCAGGTGGAATTGCGCCTGCACCCTGAGCAGAAGGTTGCGGTCGGGCTCGAGCAGGCCGATCCAGACGACATGGCCGGGTTTGGCCGCCCATTCGCCGGCCTGTTCGATCGCGATGTCGGCGACGCGCTTGCCGCCCAAATAGACGCTTGACGCTATGATGCCCGACGTTGGGGCCGGGGTCAGGTTTCGAACTTGTTCCATCGCAAACCTCCCGAGACTGCGACTGACAATTCGTCGTGCCTGGAAGAGCTTAGCCTAATTTAGGAAGCCGTTCGAGAGGCGCCCGTTCACTTAGCCGGCACCGTGCCGGGCAACACGACCTTGTCGGTCTTGTCGCCCTTCGGCCGGTCGGCGGGCATCTGGTCGCCGGTGACGATGTAGTAGATGGTCTCGGCGATGTTGGTCGCATGGTCGCCGATGCGCTCGATGTTCTTGGCGCAGAACAGAAGATGCGTACAGGGCGTGATGTTGCGCGGATCTTCCATCATGTAGGTCAAAAGCTCGCGGAACAGCGAGGTATACATGGCGTCGATCTGGTCGTCCCGATCGCGCACGAAGCCGATCCTCTCGACCGAGCGCGAGGCGTAGACGTCGAGCACTTCCTTGAGCTGCGTCAGCGCCAGGTTGGCAAGCGCCTCCAGACCGCGGAAAAGGCTGTTCGGCTGGCGCCCGTCGACCGAGGCAACGCGCTTGGCGACGTTCTTGCCAAGATCGCCGACCCGCTCGATATCGGCCGAGATGCGGATCGCGCCAACGATCTCGCGCAAATCCGTCGCCATCGGCTGGCGCCTGGCGATGATGATGATGGCCTTGTCGTCGATCTCGCGCTGTCCCTCGTCGAGGACGATGTCGTCCTGGATGACCTTCTGGGCAAGGCCATGATCGACATTGACGAGGGCCGCGACAGCCTGTTCGACCATGCGCTCGGCATGGCCGCCCATCGCCGCGATGCGCTTGGACAGGAATTTCAGCTCTTCGTCATAGGCACTGACTGTATGCACGGACTGCATCGATATGCCTTCCCGGTTTGTGCCGGCTGGTGCGTTCCCTCAATCTGTCGCTGATACGCGAACCGCATGACAGAAAGAAGAAAATCTCGGTTGGCAACCGGTACACGATCAGCGAGCCGGCAAATGAACCGTGAACGCCGCACCCTTGCCGACTTCCGACTTGATCGACAATCTTGCGTTATGACGGCTCAATATATGCTTGACGATCGAAAGGCCAAGCCCGGTGCCTTTCTGGGTGCGGCTGTTTTCGACATCGATGCGGTAGAAGCGTTCGGTTATGCGCGGGATATGTTCTTCTGCGATGCCCGGACCGTAGTCTCTTATGGTGACGTCGATGCCTGGGTCCTGACCGTCCTCGACGCGTGCCATGGATACGGTCACGCGTCCGCCTGACTGGCCATATTTGCAGGCATTCTCCAGGAGATTCTCGAAAACCTGGAAGAGTTCGTCGCGGTCGCCGGGGACGGAAACCGGACCATCGATGAAGTTCCGCTCGATGACGATGCCGTTCTCGCTGGCCAGCGGCCCTAGCGAATCGATGACGCTGTCGATCGTCTGGCGAAGATCGACCGCCGTGCCCGGCCTCAGATAAGGTTTCATCTCCAGTCGCGAGAGCGAGAGCAGATCGTCTATCAGGCGGGCCATGCGTCCCGTTTGGTTCTGCATGATCTGCAGGAACTGGTCGCGCGCCGCCGGATCGTTGCGGGCCGGACCGCGCAGCGTCTCGATGAAGCCGGCGATCGAGGCGAGCGGCGTGCGCAATTCATGACTGGCATTGGCTATGAAGTCGGCCCGCATGCGGTCGATGCGGCGCGTCTCGCTCTGATCCTTGAACACCAGCACATAAAGGCCTGTGGCATGGCCGACCGTTGACGCGCTGACCCTGTATGTCCGCTCCACCGGCAGCTTTTCGGTGTAATCGACCGCATCGGCCGCGACCTCGCCCGACAGGATGCCGTCCAGCAGCGCCTGCATTTCCGGCGCGCGAAACTTCAACGCCAGAGACATGCCCGGCGCCAGGCCGCCGAAGGCGGCGAAGGCGGCGGCGTTGGCGTGAACCATCGCGGCGGAATGGTCGAAAATGATCAGCGGATCGGCGACCGCGGCCGCCAGATACTCGCCGGAGAGCCGCTGCAGTCCGCTGGCCTCGATCGCCGCGCCTGTATCGGTCGACCGGCGCTCGGCGTCAGCGGGCAGCATCGCCGCGGCGGCCAACAGGGCCAAAGCCGGCACCAGCACGTAGATTGAAGCGTCGGCGAAAGAATAGACAGCGATGACCGCGAGCACGCCCGCGGCAAGCAGCCAGCGGTTGCGCCGAAGCCGCGCCGCCAAGGCTTGCCCCCTGCTGTCCTGCCCCGCGCCGGTCTCTGCCATAGGCCCGTGCTACCCCGCATCCCGCCGACCGGTCAGCGGCTCGCTGGACCGGCCCGGCGCATGGGCTTCTTGAAAATCGGGATCGATTTTCGCGAAGGTTCATGCGCAAAATCAAAGTGCTACGGCGTGCATGCGTCCGGAGGGGCGCCACGCTGCACAGGCTCCATAGCATGAGTCCGCAAACTGGAAAGGTTCGTCCGGATGAAAAAGGCCAAGGAAACGGCTGAAGCGGTGCCAGCCACGGCGCCGATCAAGATCAAGATCGGCGGCAAGGAGCGCGAGTTCGACGTCGACAATCCGGTGCTCCCTGACTGGATCGTGGACAACAAGCTCACCGCCGGCGGCTATCCGTACGACAAGAAGATGAAGGACGAGGACTACGAAAAGGAGCTCGAAGGGCTGCAGATCGAACTGGTCAAGGCGCAAGCCTGGCTGCAGGCGACCGGCAAGCGGGTGATGGCGCTGTTCGAGGGCAGAGACGCGGCCGGCAAGGGCGGCACGATCTTCGTGCTGCGGCAGTACATGAACCCGCGCACTGCCCGCAACGTCGCGCTGCCCAAGCCGACGTCGACGGAGACCGGGCAATGGTATTACCAGCGCTATGTCGACCATTTCCCGACGTCAGGGGAATTCGTCACCTTCGACCGCTCCTGGTACAACCGCGCCGGTGTCGAGCCGGTCATGGGGTTCTGCACGCCGGAGCAGCAGGAGAAATTCCTCGACGAGACGCCGCATTTCGAGCGGATGATCTGCAACGAGGGCATCCATTTCTTCAAATTCTGGCTGGACATCGGCCGCGAAACGCAGTTGGAACGGTTCCATGACCGCCGCTGGTCGCCGCTGAAGAACTGGAAGTTCTCGCCGATGGACATCGCCGGCGTCAGCAAATGGGACGACTACACCAAGGCGCGCGACAAGATGATCAAGCGCACGCACAAGGAGTTCTCGCCATGGATCATCGTGCGCGCCAACGACAAGCGCCGCGCCCGGCTTGCGGTGATCCAGCGTATCCTTCTGTCGCTGCCCTATGACGGCCGCGACCTCGGTGTCATCGGCAAGCCCGACAAGAAGATCATCGGCGAAGGGCCCGCCTTTCTGAAAGACTAAATCAATTCCGTAAGTTACAGCGCCGCGCGGCTTTCGACTCGCGGCGCTGAGACTTTCATGCCGGCCGCTCAGGCGGCCAGGCGGGCGATCCGCTGCAGCCGCTTCAGCGTGGTGTCATCCTGAAGCGCCTGCTGGAACAGCGTGATCTCGTGGTCGATACGATCGCACAACACCGCCGTATCGCCCTTGAGAAGGCTCCGCGTCTGCAGCAATGCCGCCACCGGCTTCTTGGCGAGCTGTTTCGCCCTCGCCAGCGTCGCTTCCTCGGCGCTGCCTTGCGTCACGATCTCGCCGACAAGGCCGAGGGCCTTGGCGTCCTCGACGCCGAGCGTGTCACCCAGGCAGAAGAAGCGGAAGGCGCCTGCATAGCCGAGCTTCTGGGGCGCCAGGATGCTGGTCGCCGCGTCCGGCACCAAGCCGAAATCGACGAACGGCACCCTGAAGGTGCTGCCCCTGGACGCGATCACCATGTCGCAATGGAACAGGATGGTGCAGCCGACGCCGACGGCATCGCCGTCGACACAGGCAAGCACCGGCTTGGGGAAGGTCGCCAGCATGCGGAACATGTCGGTGACGGCGGCGATCAGTTCCCGGTGCTTGGTGGCGTCGAGGAACTCAGAAAAATCGCCGCCAAGGCAGAAGCATCCGGCAAGGCCGCGCAGCATGACGACGCGGACCTCGTCATTGACGGCCGCCTCGTGGAAGGTCCTGGCAAGGCTCGCATAGGCATGCCGATCTAGCACCGGCCGACCGTCATGCGAGGATACTGTGACGACCAGCGTATGGCCGCGCAGTTCCGGTTCGGGATGGAAGCTCATGACCATCTCCCCGCTCACGACGCCTGCTTCAGGCCGAGCAGGCCCGGATAGCCCCGGTTCAGCACCGGCAGGAAGTGATTGCGGCGGGCTCGCACGACCTCGAGCGTGTGCTCGGTGAAGGTGAGCAGGGTCGCGACGACCTGCTGGTTGCCATAGGTGCGCTGGTAGCCCAGCGGCTTTGCCAGGAAGTGCAGTTGCAGGGCTCTCAGCACCCACATCGGCTCGAACTCGATGATGACCTGGTTGACGTTGCGCTTCAGGCCCCATTCGACGAAGCCGGCGATCAGTTCGGTGCCGACCGTCGAGACGCCGCGCTTGCCGTCACGAAAACCCGGAGCCACCGCGTAGCGGGTCAGTTCCCACACATTCGGTCCCGAGGGGGACTGCCCTTCGCAGAGATCGGACAGCACGTCCGTCAGAAGATGCGGCCGCGTCGTCGGCAGCATGCGCTGGTAACCGGCCAGTTCGCCGTTGCGGATCACAAGATGGTGTTCGGCCTCGTCATGGTCGAACTGATCTATCTCGAGCTGGTCGGGACGGTCGAGATCGGTCCATCCCATCTCCTCGACGAAGATCTTGTAGCGCAGGCGATGGACGGCCTCCCAAAGGTCGGGGCGTTCCATCAATTCCTGAGTGGTAAGGGCAAAAAGCATTAGCCGTCTCCTGGGCTTAAGAGGATGATACGGCCGGGCTTTCCCCAAAATATTACGCGAACGCGTAGGCAAGAATTCTAGGCCAGCACGGCCGATCCGGCTAATATATCCGCGCCTAATCGCCTCCGCGACAGCCTGCACACGGTTGGCGGTGCCCAGTTTGATTTGGCGTTAAGAAATCATTAGCCCTCTCCCAAGAGGGAGATTCGGCTGCGCTTTTCTGGAAATATCACGTGATCGCGTAGGCTGAAATTTTCCAGCTCGGCACGGCCGACCTAGCTAATATAGCCACGCCTGATCGCTTCAGCGACTGCCTGCACCCGATTGGCTGCGCCGAGTTTGCTCTTGGCGTTGAGAAGATGTTTCTCGGAAGTATGTTCCGAGATGCCTAAAATTTGAGATATCTCCCATTCGGACTTGCCAACGGCCGCCCATTGCAGGCATTCCCGCTCACGTGCCGTCAATTCTATATGATCGACGACGCTGTCGGCCTTGGTGTGCAGTTGCATGGCGCGGCCGATCGCATAGGTCGACGCCAGCGAGACCATTCCGAATTCCTGGTCCGACAGTTCAACGGATTCACCGCCCAGCGAGACCATGACGATCTGGCCGTCGAGCGTCACCAACGGAAACGCAAGACCATCGCGCAGCTTGAACTGGCGCGCGTCGCCCATGACCTCGTCGCTGCTCTTGTCGATTACGGCGTTCTTGGACGCGTCCCGCCATTGGAACGGCGCCTGAAGCTGCTTCATGTGACTGACGACCGGATCGTGGTCGACATAGTTGCGCGCCACGTAGCGCTCCAGCCATTCGCCGGGCCAATCGCAAAGCATCACATGCTGTTTCTGCCGGCCGCGTGGCGTGCCAGGTTGCGGCACGGTTCCCGCCATCAGGGCGGTCAGGCCGAAATTCGAAGTGACGCCCAGCAGCCTCTCGCAAACCGCCGCCGCGGTGCCAGCATTCTGCAACTGGTCAATATATTCCAGAGTTCTGTCAAACAGGCCCATCGCAACATCTACCCCATGTTGCTTCTGCTTTTTCATTGCCGATAGTAGACGCTCGAACACCCCTTCGCCATCAACCACGGGTCGCAATGATCTCCGCAAAGCCGGTAGCTTCCCCCTTCCGGCGCGCAGGGTCGTTTGCAACGGGTTGAACCATACGCTTAATTTAACCGCTTGAAATCAAAAACCGTTGTGCCTGCATCATTTTCATACGAAAAGCCTGCGAACGGGGACGAGGGCGGAGCCATATCGTGATCTTGCGGTGGATAACTCTGGCCCTGATGTCCGCACTTGCCGGCGTATTGCCCTTTGCCGGCGCGACTCAAGGGGCGGAGCCGCAGGTGCCGGTGCTGTGGGATGCCAAGGAGCGGTTGCCGAAACCCGATCTCTCCGCTCTGCCGCGACTCAGATTCCTCACAACCACCGATTTTCCGCCCTTCAACTTCCTCGACGGCTCGGGTCGCCTGTCCGGTTTCCACATCGACTTGGCTCGGGCAATCTGCGCGGAATTGGGCGTCGCCGAGAAATGCCAGATCCAGGCCCTGCCGTGGAACGAGTTGGAGGATGCCCTGCAGAAGGGCGAGGGCGAGGCGATCATTGCCGGCATAGCGGCGACGCCAGCGAGCCGCGAGAAATACGCCTTCTCGCGCTCCTACATGCAGTTCCCAGCACGCTTCATCATGCCGAAGGCGAAGGCCTTCGCCGAGCCGATCCTCGACAAGCTGCGCAGCAAGCGGGTCGGCGTCGTCGCCGGCTCGGCGCATGAGAAAATGCTGCGCGATTACTTCAGCACCGTGCAGGTGGTGACGTTCGAAACACCGGAAGCCCTCTATGCCGATCTCAAGGCCGGCAAGGTCGACGCCGCCTTCGGCGACGGCATGCGCTTCGCCTTCTGGCTGGGCGGCTCCGACGCGGCCGGCTGCTGCCGCTTTGCCGGCGGGCCGTATCTGGCGCCGGAGTATCTGGGCTCGGGCATGGCGATCGCCACCAGGGCGGGCGATCCGGCGCTGGCCGCCGCCTTCGACTATGCGCTGCAGGAAATCTCGATCAAGGGCACCTTCGCCGAGTTCTATCTGCGCTATTTTCCCGTCAGCTTCTTTTAGGACTGTCAGCTTCTTTAGGTCAGCGTGCGCAGACGGGCTTTCGCGGCGCGCGCAATCGCGGCCACGGTCAGCGTGTCGAGATCGAGCTTGAGGCGGATGAGCTGCAGCACCCTGACCTCCTCCATGCGCATTTCGAGATCGACGGCGGCGACCTCGAAAGCGGCGGCGTAAGCGGTGTCGCGCAGCCGCTCAGGCAGCGCATCGGCAATGTGGGCCAGCACGCCTTCCAGCCCGCCCTTCTCATGCAGCGCCCTCTGGCAGGCTTGCGCCACTGGAATCAGCCTGTCCTGGTTGAAGTCGACGAAGACCGGCCAGGAACGGACGACGTCGCCGATCCGCGCCAGCTCGACATCGGTCATGTCGCGATCGGAAGCCGAGGTGATGACCATCAGATGGATCAGGGCTTCGTGGGGCGTCAACAACGGCATTCAATACTCCTGACAGCGTGCATGTCATTCCCCAAAACCGCGACACACTTCTGGGTGACATGCATTTGGAAGTGAGGCTCGAACGTAGGGACGCGAGTGTGGCGCCGCAAGGAAAACCGCCGCAAATCGTTGACGCTCCGGCCCGTCGCGCCTAGAGACCGGTCGACAAATCTTATCCGCCGCAAGACGGCCATGACTGGAACTTCGATATGACGGGATCAAACATCATCGATCTCAATCCCGAGATGCTTGCCGCGGCGGCCGAGAGCAAGGCCTGGCCGTTCGAGGAAGCGAAGAAAATCATCGCCCGGTACAAGGGCAAGGATTTCCCCGAAACCGTGCTGTTCGAGACCGGCTACGGCCCGTCCGGCCTGCCCCATATCGGCACCTTCGGCGAGGTGGCGCGCACAACCATGGTGCGGCATGCCTTCCGCGTGCTGACGCAGGACAAGGTCAAGACCAAGCTTCTGTGCTTCTCCGACGATATGGACGGCATGCGCAAGATCCCCGACAACGTGCCGGACCGCGCCGCGCTCGAGCCCTATCTGCATATGCCGCTGACCTCGGTGCCCAATCCGTTCGGCGGTGACTATGCGAGCTTCGCCGACCACAACAACGCGATGCTGTGCCGCTTCCTCGACACGTTCGGCTTCGATTACGAGTTCGCCAGCGCGACCAAGTACTACAAGGCCGGCCGGTTCGACGAGGTGCTGCTGCGCGCCGCCGAACGCTATGACGACATCATGGGCGTGATGCTGCCGACGCTCGGGCCGGAGCGCCAGGCAACCTACAGCCCGTTCCTGCCGATCTCGCCCCGGACCGGTCGCGTGCTCTACGTGCCGATGATAAATGTCGACGCCAAGGCCGGCACCATCACTTTCGACGACGAGGGCACGGTGACGACGCTGCCTGTCACCGGCGGCCATGTGAAGCTGCAGTGGAAGCCGGATTTCGGCATGCGCTGGGCGGCGCTCGGCGTCGATTTCGAGATGTTCGGCAAGGACCACCAGACCAATGCGGCGATCTACGACCGCATCTGCAACATCCTCGGCGGGCGCGCGCCGGAGCATTTCGTCTACGAGCTGTTCCTCGACGAGGAAGGCCAGAAGATCTCGAAGTCGAAGGGCAATGGCCTGACCATCGACGAGTGGCTGACCTATGCGCCCACGGAGAGCCTCGGCCTCTATATGTATCAGCGGCCGCGGCAGGCGAAGAAGCTCTATTTCGACGTCATCCCGAAGGCGGTGGACGAATATTACGCCTTCCTTGGCGCCTATCCGCGCCAGGACTGGAAGGAGCGGCTCGGCAATCCGGTCTGGCACATGCATGACGGCAACCCGCCGGCAATCGATCTGCCGGTGCCTTTCGCGCTGCTGCTCAACCTGGTGAGCGCCTCCAACGCGCATGACAAGGCGGTGCTGTGGGGTTTCATCTCGCGCCACGCGCCTGGCGTGACACCGAAGACGCATCCGGAGCTCGACCGGCTGACGGGCTATGCGATCCGCTACTTCGACGACTTCGTGAAACCGACCAAGGTTTACCGCGCCGCCGACGAGGTGGAGCGCGAGGCGCTGGCCAGGCTTGCCGAAGCGCTCGGCGCACTGCCGCAGGGCGCCGACAGCGAAGCGATCCAGAATGCCGCGCTCAATGTGGCGCGCAAGATCGAACGCTACCAGGACCACTCCAAGCAGAGTCCGGAAGGCGGACCCGGCGTGTCCGTCGCCTTCTTCCAGATGATCTACCAGGTGCTGATCGGGCAGGAACGCGGACCACGCTTCGGTTCCTTCGCGGCGCTCTACGGCGTTGCCGAGACGCGCGCCCTTATTGAGCGGGCGCTGGCTGGTCAACTGGCGGCGTAACGGCGCCGCCATCGGCCGGCAGGATCGAATCCGGCGCCACGGGCGCCGGACCCGACATGGCCGGCACCGCCGGCAGGCCGTCAAGCTTCGGCGCCGGTCCGAAAATACCCTTCTTCTCGGAGCGGGCCTTGTTCTCGGCCTCGACATAAGGGCCGCCTTGCGCGGCTCGCGCCCAGCCGTTCTCGACCAGCCACAGACCGACATCCTTGTTGCCGACCCAGCACTTGGCCGGGATGGCGGCCTGCCCGCCTTGCGGCGGCACGGCGCAGACCACGGTCCGGCCACGCAGGAAAGCGCGGAATGCCGTCCTGGCGCGAACGCCGCAGCCCCACGGCTTGCCCTCGTCGCTGCAGGTCTCGCTCTCCTTGACGGCATCGATACCCGAGACGGCAATAGAGTAGTCCTTCGCCTTGATCAGGCCGGCGGCGGTAGCGATAGGCTGGAACAACTTGGTCCCATCCCCGCCATCCGGCATTTTCGTTTTCCGCGGCTTGGGCGGCCCGGCCAGCGCCAGATCGCTGAGCGGCGCGCGCGGCTCCACCCGCTCGAGCTCCTGGTCCGACAGTTCCGGCGGCGCCACGACATCGGGATCGATGGCCCTCGAGTGAACAACGGGGTTCGGTGACTGCGGAGCGGCTGGCGCGGGAATGGCCGAGGTCGTCGGCTCTTGCCCCGCGTCGGAGCCGGAAGCGGGAAGCGTATCGCTGCCGCCGGTGGGGAGCGCATCGGCGATGGGATCGATCTGATCGACCGTGATGACGCTCTCATGCCCCTTGACCACGCGGCCGCCTGCCACGACGAGCGCGGCCATCACCGGAACCGCCAGAACCGTCAGGATGATCTGAAGAAGCCGCACCAGCCCGGACCTACTGGCTCGCCCACACGATGCGCGCCACCCATTCGATTTCGCGCGTCGGGATGTCACGGTCCGGGTGGGCGGGGTTGAGCGAGACCAGCACGATCGACTTCACCGTTTGCCGGTCGAGCACCTTGGCCATCACCTCCCCGGCGGTGGTCTTGACGACGACACGGTCGCCCTTGCGGGTCGGCGCGCCGGGTTCGACGATCAGCACATCGCCATTGCGGTAGAGCGGCAGCATGGAATCGCCTTGCACCTGCAGCGCGTATGAGGTCTCGGTCGCCCGTGCCGGAAGCTCGATCAGATCCCAGCCCTGCCCCGCCGGATAGCCGGCATCGTCGAAGAAGCCTCCCGCGCCGGCCTGGGCGAAGCCGAGCAGCGGAACCGCGCTGCGGTGTTGGGCGACGGAGGCAGCCCGCCCTTCTACGAGCCCAGTGAATTCCTCGAGCGACGCGCCGGTGGCCTCGATGATCTTGGCCAGCGACTCGGTCGAGGGCCAGCGCGGCCGGCCGTCGGACGACAGGCGCTTCGACTTGTTGAAGGCTGTCGAATCGAGGCCCGCACGCCGGGCAAGGCCAGAAGCCGACAGCGAATAGCGCTCGGCGAGAGCGTCGATTGCGGCCCAGACGCGATCGTGTGAGAGCAAGTCCGCTCTCCTTCGAAAACAGGAAAAAATGCCTCAAGCCTGTCTAGCGCGCGACCGTCTGATTGTCCACTGGCGAAGGATCGGATCGCCGACGATCAGACCTGCTTGGCCTGCTCGCGCAAATTCTTGTGCGAAATCATGAATGCCCGTTCGGTTTCGGTCGGCGGACGCGGCCGGGCGGCACGGCCGAGCGCCGCGACGACGTCGTCGATGTCGAGAAAGCGGCGACTGCCGAGGTCATAGACGCCGCCGGTGGTCAGGATCAGCGCCGCGGTCTCGCCGCCATCGAGGACGAAACGGTGCCGGCCGATGACTGACGTGCCTTCCCAGGTCTCGATCGACGACACCACCTCGAAGCGGCGCCACAGCCTGATCTCGCGCACATAGGCGACCTGCAGCCCGCCGATCATCGGCGCCCAGCCATTCTTGCGCGCCAGCGCGATGAGGCCGATGCGCAGGAAGATGTCGATGCGGCCGAGATCGGCTAGCATCATGTAGCGGGCGTTGTTCAGATGCAGGTTGAAGTCGATGTCGATCGGCAGGCAGCGAAAGGCGAGCCGGCTTTCCTCGCCGGCTCGATAGGGGCCACGGCTCGACGCCGTGGCCATGGTGCGTGCCATTCGCCCCCAGACATACATGGTCGGGGTTCGTCAGGCCGCCTCTCTGACCTCGCCCTTCTGATAGGGGTCGAAGCGCTGGTAGAAGGTCTCGCCCTTCTCGGCCATGTCGAGCAGAAGCTTCGGCGCCTTGAACTCGGCGCCATATTTCTTCTGCAGGCCCTTGGCGATCTTGACGAAACGCTTGGCGCCGATGCCGTCAATGTAGGACAGGGCGCCGCCGGTGAAGGGCGCGAAGCCGAAGGCGAGGATCGAGCCGACATCGGCCTCGCGCGGATCGGTGACGATGCCTTCCTCCATAACGCGCGCCGCTTCCAGCGCGATGGTAACCAGCAGGCGCTGCTTCAACTCCTCATAGTCGATCTTGTCAGGGTTGAGCTGCGGATAGAGATCCTTCAGGCCCGGCCACAGCTTCTTCTTCGCGGGCTTCGCCGGATAGTCGTAGAAGCCCTTGCCGTTCTTGCGGCCGAAACGGCCATGCGTGTCGACCATCGTGTTGATCAGCGCCATCTGCTTCGGATCGACCGCCTTCTCGCCGAGATCCCTGATGGTCTGCTTCATGATCTTCTGGGCAAGGTCGACGGCCGTCTCGTCGGTCAGCGCCAGCGGGCCGACCGGCATGCCGGCGGCCTTGGCGGCGTTCTCGATCATCGGCGCAGGGACGCCCTCGATCAGCATCTTGTAGGCTTCCGACATGTAGCGCAGCACGCAGCGGTTGACGTAGAAGCCGCGCGTGTCGTTGACGACGATCGGCGTCTTCTTGATGGCGCGCACGAAGTCGAAGGCGACGGCCAAGGCCTTGTCGCCCGTCTTCTTGCCGAGAATGATCTCGACCAGCATCATCTTGTCGACCGGCGAGAAGAAGTGGATGCCGATGAAGTTCTTCGGCCGCGCCGAATTCTTCGCCAAGGCGGTGATCGGGATCGTCGACGTATTGGAGGCAAAGATCGCCGACGACTTCAGCACCGCCTCGGCCTTCTCGGTGGCGTCCTTCTTGACGCCCGAATCCTCAAAGACCGCCTCGACGACGAGGTCGCAGCCGGCAAGGTCGGCATAGTCCGCCGTCGGCGTGATCAGCGACAGGAGCTTGTCCTTGTCCTCCGGCTTGGCGCGGCCCTTCTTGACCTGGTCGGCCATCAGGCTGTCGGAATGCGCCTTGCCCTTCTCGGCCGAAGGCAGGTCGCGGTCGAGCAGCACGACCGGAATGCCGGCCCGCGCGGTGACATAGGCGATGCCGGCGCCCATGAAGCCGGCGCCGAGAATGCCGATTTTCTTGAATTTGGTGTCCGGCACGCCGGCCGGGCGGCGCGCGCCCTTGTTCAGTTCCTGCAGCGACAGGAACAGCGAGCGGATCATCGCCGCCGCTTCCTTCGACTGCATGATCTCGGTGAAGTAGCGCTGCTCGATCCTGAGCGCCGTGTCGAACGGCACCAAGAGGCCTTCATAAACGCATTTCAGGATCGCCGCCGCCGCCGGATAGTTGCCGTAGGTCTCGCGGCGCAGAATGGCGATGGCCGGCGGCCAGAGATTGGCGCCGGCCGCCGAATAGATCGGACCGCCCGGCAGCTTGAAGCCCTTCTCGTCCCAGGGCGCCACCGGCTTCAGACCGTTCTTGATCATCGCCTTGGCGGCCTCGACAAGCTTCGCAGGCTCCGCGATCTCATGGATCAAGCCCATCTGCTTCGCCTTCTGCGGCGACAGGTTCTGCCCGGTGGTCAGCATCTGCAGCGCCTGCTGCTGATCGGTCAGCCGCGGCACGCGCTGGGTGCCGCCGGCGCCCGGGAAAATTCCGATCTTCACCTCGGGAAGCGCCATCTTCACCTTGTCGGAATCGGCGGCGACGCGGCCGTGGCAGGCAAGCGACATCTCGAAGGCGCCGCCCATGCAGGTGCCGTTGATCGCCGACACCCAAGGCTTGCCGGAAGTCTCGATCTTACGGAACAGGCCCGTCATATAGCCGGCATTCTCGAACAGCGTCCTGGTTGCCTTGTCGAGGTCCTTCTCCTTGTCGGCGGCGAAGGTGGCCAGCATCTTCTTCAGCATGGTGATGTCGGCGCCGCCGGAGAAAGAGTCCTTGCCCGAGGTGATGACCGCGCCCTTGATGGCGTCATCGCCGGTCACCTTATCGACGATGGCGTTCAGCTCGCGCATCACCTCTTCGGTGAAGACGTTCATCGAACGGTCCGGCATGTCCCAGGTGATCAAGGCAATACCGTCGGCATCCACGTCGAGGATGAAATTGGTGTAGCTCATCTCTTCTCTCCCTCAGACGCGTTCGATGATGGTGGCGGTGCCCATGCCGGCGCCGATGCAGAGCGTGACCAGCGCGGTGTTCAAGTCGCGGCGCTCCAGTTCGTCCAGCACCGTGCCCAGGATCATGGCGCCGGTGGCGCCGAGCGGATGGCCCATGGCGATCGCGCCGCCATTGACGTTGATCTGGTCATGCGGGATGTCGAAGGCCTGCATGTAGCGCAGCACGACGGAGGCGAAGGCCTCGTTGAGCTCGAACAAGTCGATGTCCGACAGCTTCATCCTGGCGCGCTTCAGAAGCTTCTCGGTGACGTCGACCGGACCGGTCAGCATCAGCACCGGCTCCGAGCCGATGTTGGCGAAGGCCCGAATGCGCGCGCGCGGTTTCATGCCCATGGTTTTCCCGGCCTTCTTCGAGCCGAGCAGCACGGCGGCGGCGCCGTCGACGATGCCCGACGAATTGCCGGCATGGTGGACGTGGTTCACTTCCTCGACCTCCGGGTGCTTCTGCACCGCCACCGCGTCGAAACCGCCCATTTCGCCCGGCATGACAAAGGACGGGTTGAGCGAGGCCAGCGACTGCATGTCGGTCGTGGGCCGCATGTGCTCGTCGCGGTCGAGGATCAAGAGGCCGTTCTGGTCCTTGATCGGGATCACCGAGTTCTTGAAGCGGCCCTCTTCCCACGCCTTGGCGGCGCGCTTCTGGCTCTCGACGGCATAGGCGTCGACGTCGTCGCGGGAAAAGCCGTATTTGGTGGCGATCAGGTCGGCCGAGATGCCCTGCGGCACGAACCAGCCGGGCAGGCCGACAGACGGATCCATGAACCAGGAACCGCCGGACATGCCCATGCCAACGCGCGACATGGATTCGACGCCACCGGCGATAACGATCTCGTCCGCTCCTTGCGCGATCTTGGCGGCGCCGAAATTGATGGCGTCGAGACCCGAGGCGCAGAAGCGCGAGATCTGCATGCCCGGTGCCTTGGTATCGTAGCCGGCTTCGAAGGCGGCGGCGCGCGGAATGACCGAGCCCGCCTCGCCGACCGGATCGACGCAACCGAAGATGATGTCGTCGACATTGCCGGTGTCGAGCCCGTTACGGTCGCGCAACGCTTCGAGCGTCTTCGCCGCGAGCCGCACCGCCGGCACTTCATGCAGCGCGCCATCCTTCTTGCCCCTGCCGCGCGGCGTGCGCACGGCGTCATAGACGTAAGCTTCGGCCATTTCGTGCTCCTGTAGGTTTGCCGGCCGCGACGCTCAGAGAGAGCGCCCGATCAGCAATTTCATGATCTCGTTGGTGCCGCCATAGATACGCTGGACGCGGGCGTCGCGGTACATGCGGGCGATCGGATATTCATTCATGTAGCCATAGCCGCCATGCAGTTGAAGGCATTCGTCGACGACTTTGCCCTGCAGGTCGGAAAGCCAGTATTTGGCCATCGAGGCGGTGACCGGGTCCAGGCCGCCATCGATGTGGCGGGCGACGCAATCATTGTAGAAAACGCGGCCGATGGTGGCCTCGGTCTTCAGTTCGGCCAGCTTGAACTGGGTGTTCTGGAAATCGATGACAGCCTTGCCGAAGGCCTTGCGTTCCTTGACGTAATCGATGGTGAGCGCCAGCGCCCGCTCGATCATGGCGATCGCGCCGGTGCCAATCTGCAGGCGCTCCTGCGGCAATTGCTGCATCAGCTGGACGAAGCCCTTCCCCTCCTCGTGGCCGAGCAGGTTGGAGGTCGGCACGCGCACGTCGTTGAAGAACAGCTCGGACGTGTCGTTCGACTTCAGCCCGATCTTGTCGAGGTTGCGGCCGCGCTGAAAACCCTCGACCTCGTCGGTCTCGACGACGATCAGCGATGTGCCCTTGGCGCCCTTGTCCGGATCGGTCTTGGTGACGACAATGATCAGGTTGGCGAGCTGGCCGTTGGTGATGAAGGTCTTCGAACCGCTGATCTTGTAATGGTTGCCGTCCTTCTCGGCACGGGTCTTGACGCCCTGCAGATCGGAGCCGGCGCCAGGCTCGGTCATGGCAATGGCGCCGATAAGCTCACCGGTCGCAAGCTTCGGCAGCCATTTCTGCTTCTGCTCCTCTGAGCCGTAATGAAGAATGTAGGGTGCGACGATCGAATTGTGCAGGCCGATGCCGAAACCGTCGACGCCTACATGGCCGATCGCCTCGATGATCGCGCTCTCATGCGCAAAAGTCCCGCCCGAGCCGCCATATTTCTCCGGCATGGAAGCGCAGAGCAGCCCGGCGGCGCCCGCCTTCAGCCAGCTCTCTCGGTCGAACATCTCGTTCTTCTCGAACTCGTCATAGCGCGGTGCGATCTCTTCGGCCATGAAGCGGGACGCCATGTCGTAGAGCATGCCGACCTCGTCCGCCGCCCAGGCGGGCTTCGGAAGACCAAGAATTTCGGCTGGGTTTGTCATGCTATTCCTCCGCTGCGCCAGCGTCCCCCTCCCCGAGATCGTCGCGGGCGACCCACCCGACCAGACTTCGTCTGGCCACCCTCCCCTCAAGGGGGAGGGGGACGCCGAGCATTTCTAGAACGCTTCCGCCGGCAGCGCCATCAGCGTGTCCGCGCCACTGGAAATGCGGCCAAGCCGCGTCGCCGTCTCCGGCATGATGCGCTCCATGAAGAAGCGCGCCGTGACCAGCTTTGTATCGTAAAATGGCGCAGCGCCATTGGCGCCTTCCGCGAGCTTGGCCTGCGCGGACTTCGCCATCTGCGCCCACATATAGCCCAGCGCCACAAGGCCGAAGAGATGCATGTAGTCGGTCGAGGCCGCGCCCGCGTTGTCGGGCTTGGCCATGGCGTTCTGCACCAGCCACATCGTAGCCGCTTGCAGGTCGTTGAGGCCCTTCTTCAGCGCCTTGGTGAAGGGCGCCATCTTCTCATCAGTGCGGTTCTCCTCGCAGAACTCGCCGACCTCCTTGAAGAAGGCCTGCACGGCGCGACCGCCATTCTGCGCCAGCTTGCGGCCGACGAGGTCGAGCGCCTGTATGCCGTTGGCGCCTTCATAGATCATGGCGATGCGGGCATCGCGCACGAACTGGCTCATGCCGTGCTCTTCAATATAGCCGTGGCCGCCGAACACCTGCTGGGCCATCACCGCATGCTCGAAACCCTTGTCGGTGAGCACGCCCTTGACCACCGGCGTCATCAGGCCGGTGTAATCGTCGGCCGCCTGGCGGTCCTTGTCGTCGCCGGAACGATGCGCGACGTCGGATTTGATCGCCGTCCACAATGCCAGCGCGCGGCCGGCCTCGTTATAGGCCTTCATGGTCATCAGCGAACGGCGGATGTCGGGATGGACGATGATCGGATCGGCCTTCTTGTCCGGCGCCTTGGCACCCGACAGCGAGCGCCCCTGCAGCCGGTCCTTGGCGTAGGAGACGGCGTTCTGATAGGCGATCTCGGAGACCGAAAGCCCCTGCAGGCCGACGCCGAGGCGGGCCTCGTTCATCATCGTGAACATAGCCTTCAGGCCGCCGTTCAACTCGCCGAGCAGCGTGCCCTCAGCCTCGTCATAGTTCATGACGCAGGTCGAGTTGCCGTGGATGCCCATCTTCTCCTCGATCGAGCCGCAGGAGAGCGTGTTGCGCTCACCGGGATTGCCCGCGGCATCGAGCTTGAACTTCGGCACGATGAATAGCGAGATGCCCTTGACGCCTTCCGGCGCGCCCTCGACGCGGGCCAGCACCAGATGGACGATGTTGTCCGACATGTCGTGCTCGCCGGCGGAGATGAAGATCTTCTGGCCGGAAATCCTGTAGGTGCCGTCGCCATTGGGAACGGCCTTGGTGCGCAGCAGGCCGAGATCGGTGCCGCAATGCGGCTCGGTGAGGTTCATGGTGCCGGTCCAGCCGCC
This sequence comes from Mesorhizobium sp. M2A.F.Ca.ET.042.01.1.1, assembly GCF_003997405.1. Taxonomy (NCBI): domain Bacteria; kingdom Pseudomonadati; phylum Pseudomonadota; class Alphaproteobacteria; order Hyphomicrobiales; family Phyllobacteriaceae; genus Mesorhizobium; species Mesorhizobium sp. M2A.F.Ca.ET.042.01.1.1. The sequence goes on along the minus strand of NZ_RZRX01000001.1, from coordinate 65,351 downwards.
CTCGATCAGCCTCGGCAGCCAGGTGGCCTTCTGTTCGTCCGTGCCATGGGTGACGATGGCAGCGATCGCGCCTTGCGTCAGGCCGGGATACATCATCAGCGCCATGTTGGCCGAGATCATGTATTCGGAGACGGCGGTGTGGACCGCATAGGGCAGGCCCTGGCCACCGAACTCGGCGGGTGCTGCAAGCCCCATCCAGCCGCCCTCGCGATACTGGTCATAGGCGTCCTTGAAGCCCTTGGGCGTCGTCACCGAGCCGTCGTCATGGCGCACGCAGCCTTCCATGTCGCCAACCCGGTTCAGCGGATGCATGATGTTCTCGGCGAGCTTGGCGCCTTCGGCGAGGATCGCCTCGACCACATCGGGCGTCGCGTCCGAGAAGCCTGGAAGATTGGAATAGCGCTGATAGCCCAGCACGTCGTTGAGCACGAAGAGCGTGTCCTGGATCGGCGCCCTGTAGATCGTCATGCCTTCCTCCACCCTTACAGTCCCGGCCCGGCCGGCAAGTTGCCTGTCCTGGACAGGGAGACCGGGCCAATGTCGATGCTGCGATAGCAAATATTGACGTTTGCGTAAACGTCAACTTCGTCGCAGCCGAAAATTTTGTGAGCGGTCAGGCATTGTGACGACAAAAAAGCCGCGCGGCCATAGCCACGCGGCTTTCTACGTCCGGGTACTCCGGAAGAGCGGGCGATCAGCCGGCGGCGCTGGCCTGCGCCGGCGCGGTGCGCTCGACGAGCATCTGCCGCACGACGGACATCGAGTTGCTCAGCTCACCGATGGCATCATCGATCAGCGCCCGCTGCTTCTGCAGGCGGGCGAGCTGCTTCTCCGACTTATCGAGCGCCAGCCGCAGCTGCTTGGTGTTGGTGCCGGTCGGATCGTAGAGATCCATCATCTGCTTGACGTCGCGCAGCGAGAACCCGACCTTGCGGCCGAGCAGGATCAGCTTCAGCCGAGCCTTGTCGCGGCGCGTATAGAGTCGGGTCGAACCGTCGCGATGAGGATTGAGAAGGCCCTTGTCTTCATAGAAGCGCAGCGTGCGCAGCGTCACGCCGTATTTCTTGGCCATCTCGCCGATGCGGACGAATTCCTCGCCTGCTTCGGCCGGAATGTCATTGGTATTGGCCGCGGCTTCGCCGGGCGAAACGAGTTTCATGGTCACTGGCTTTCCCCTGGTGGCGTCGCGGTCGCGGACCAAGCGTCGCCTGAATGGAAGCGGGGGCGTGCTTCCAATCGTGGTTGCAACAACAAATCAATCGCAAGAGGCACGGCTTCGCACCTTTTACGTTTACGTCAATCCTATATCGACAGCCGCAGGGTGACGCAAGGGCGTTGTCAAAGCGAACCTTTATGCCGCACCCCGGTGCGGCTTGTCAGGCGGCTCACGATTTATGCGCGACTTCTTAAGCTTGGTTAACGCCTTGTTTACCACGTTGGGCGAAATGTGCGCATGTCGGTCACCCGTGGTTATCCTGTAGTGAATTTTTCACGGTTTTCGAAGCGCGGGTAAAACCCGGGAAGCTCGTCTTCCTCCGCAGCAAAACCGCTCGGCTCGCTTCGTACCCGGCAGGCTACTGGGAAACCGGTCTTTGGCCGGCCACTCTGAACACGGGCGCATCGATGAACAGCAAGCGGTCCTATCTCGATACACTCAACGCCGGCAGGCAACGCCGGCCGCACGCCTCGCTCGAAGAGCTGAACCGCTCGCTCGAAACGCTGGAGCAGAGGCTGGACCGGACGCGCGCCGACATGCCCGACCACCCCGACCCGCGGCGGCCGACCGCCGAGCCGCGTTACCCAAGCGCGCAGCCCTATGGGCAGGCGCCGCGCTGGTATGAGGATCCTTATTCCCCGCAAAGGCCCCTGGACCGTGCGCCGCAGAATCCGCGGCCGCAGGAGCGCGCGCCGCAAAACCCCGCGCCCGCCTATCAGGCGATCGCGCGCGACATCGACCGGGTGCGCGGCCAGGAAGACAGCGTCGCCATGGTCGGCAAGATCGCCGTCGAGCTGCGCGGGCTGCGCGAGGAACTGCGCCACCAGATGACCGCCGGCCTGCAGCGCGAATTCGAGGCGTTTCGCCAGGATATCGACCGCGCCCTGCAGGCCAACAGCCAGCGCGGCGCGACGCCCGACAAGAGCAGCGCCGAGCTCGGCCTCGAATTCGAGCGGCTTTCGGGAGCGATCCAGTCGCTCGCCGAAAAAAGCGACGACCGCAGCGTCAATCTGCTGCGGCTGGAACTGGAACAGGTGAAGGGCGCGCTGGACACGCTGGCGCGCGAGGAAAGTGTGCAGAAGGTCGACCGCCGCTGGGACGATTTCGACCGCCGCTGGAGCGCATTCGAGGACCGTGTCGACGCCGACCAGCGCAAGCGCGCCGAAGGCCCAAGCCTTTCAGTGCTGACCGACCGGCTCGAGCAGATCAGCAGTGCCGTCAACAGCCTGCCGGAATCGCTTTCGCTGCGCTCGCTGGAGGAAAAGGTGCGCACGCTTGCCGGCGCGGTCGACCGTTTCGCCGGCCAGCAGACCGCGCGCGGCGGCGAAACCCTCGCCATGATCGACGAGCGGCTGGACGAGATTTCCCGCGCCATCGTCGCATCGACCGTTGCCGCGCAGGCCAATGCCTTCGACCCCGAGACCTTTGGCCGGATCGAGAAGCGCATGGCCTCGCTGGCGGTGCAGATCGAAGAGGTCGCGCAGTCGCGGCCCGGCGCCGAGGTTCTCGACCGCCTCAATCTTCTCACCAGCCGCGTGGACCAGCTGGCCGGCCGCACCGACCTGCCCGAGCAGGCCATGGAGCGCCTAGGCAAGCAGATCGCTTCCATCACCGACAAGCTGGATCGCGCGCCGGCCATGCCCGACGCGGACCAGATCTTCCAGGGCCTGGAGCAGCGCTTCGACGCGCTGTCGATGCTGCTCGAGCGCCGCCAGGGAGACGCAATCGAACAAAGCAACGCATTGTTCCACGATCTCGAGCGGCGGCTGGACGAGGTGGCGAATAGGCTCGACCAGCGCATGCGCCAGGACGACAGCGCCGGCATCATGGAAGCGATCGATGCCCGCTTCACCGCTCTGGCCAAGCGCATCGAGACGCGCGCGCCCGATCCCGCGAGCGATATGGCGATCCGCGGGCTCGAAAGCCGGCTCGAGGATATTTCCAGCCGGCTGGAATCGTCGGCGCAGCAGGTCGCCGGCATCGATCCGGCGCTGATCCGCAGCCTGGAAGCGCAGGTCGCCGGGCTGTCGGCGCATCTTTCCAGGCCCGGCACGCCACTGCCCGAGTTCGAGGACATCAGCCCGCGCCTCAACGAGATTGAGAAGTCGCTGGCCGGCACGCGCGATTCCATTCTGAGCGTTGCGCGCGAGGCGGCCGAGAGCGCCGTCAAATCGCTCGCCGAGTCGACCTCCAGCACGGCGCAGACCAACGCGACCGCCGTTGCCGGCCTGGCCCAGGATCTGAAGACGCTGGAAGCGCTCACCCGCCGCTCCGACGAACGCAACTCGCGGACTTTCGAAGCAATCCACGACACGCTGCTCAAGATCGTCGACCGACTGGGTTCGCTGGAAGCGACCGAGACCAGCGAGGCGGTCAGCGAACTGGTCGATCCGCAGCCAGCCAGCAAGCGCGGCGGCCGCGGCGGCAAGATCGCGGTGCAGGACGCGCCTTCAATGGATATCGACCAGCCGCTGCCGCTCACCGGAGACATGGCCAGCCTTGAAGGCCGCGCCGCGGCGATCATGCGCGATGAGCCAAGCGCGCCGCGCACGCCCGCGGAAGCCGCGGCCGCAGCCGCCATGGCGGCGCTGGGACCTGATGCGGTCGGCGACAGGAGCGAGACGGCCGGCCGCAGGAAATCCATGTTCAGCGGCCTGGCGCGCGCTTTCAAGGGCAAGAAGGACGCGGACACGCAGCCGCTTGCCGGCTCGGCGCCGGTCGGCGACGTGCCGAGCGTCGACATCGACGAACCGCTGGACCCCAAGGCCGCCAACCGGCCGCTGGAGCCCGGTTCCGGCGCGCCGGACCTCAACGCCATCATGAAGCGGGTGCGCGACGAGCGCGGCGGCCAGCCGGCCCGGCGCACCGACAGCGATGCCGCGAAGTCTGATTTCATCGCCGCGGCCCGGCGTGCCGCCCAGGCGGCGGCGGCGGAAGCCGACACGCTGAAGCGGCAATCGACCATGACCGGCCCGGTGAAGGCACTGCGGATCGGCGACCTGCTCAAGGCGCGGCGCAAGCCGATCCTGATGGCGGCGGCGGCCATCATGATGGCTCTGGCCGGCCTGCAGCTGGGCAAAGCCTTCCTGTCCGATCCGGTCGAGACGGCCAACAACCAACCCGCTCTCTCCACGCAAACGGTCGAGACGGCTTCGCTCAACGCCGCGCCGCAAACCGACACGCAAAAGACCGACACACTGAAGATTGACGCCGCGGCGGCACAGGCCGAGAGCGCGCCTGCGCGTCCCGTCAGACAGGCGGAGCCGGTCCAGGAGCCGGCACCGGCCGCATCGCTCCCCGCAAGCCCCGAAAGTGCCGCTGCCACGCCGGCCGAGCAGGCATCCGCGCCAGTGGCGCTTGCAGCGCCTGCCACACCCGCGCCGATGGCTTCGGCGACACCATCCGAACCCACTGCCGCGGCTGCCACCGCGACGGATACGGACACGCAGCCGGCGACCAAGGAGCCCGTGGCGGCCGGTCCGGCAGCGAACAGCGCGGCAAGCGGCGCGCCGGCGGCAACTTCCGCAGACACGACAGGCGCCGTGCCGCCCGCGGCAAGCCGGACGGCAGCCGCCAAATTCGACATTCCTTCCGAAATCGGTCCGGTGGCGCTGCGCGAGGCTGCTGCCGGCGGCGACGCCAAGGCGCTGTTCGAGGTCGGCTCGCGCTATGCCGAATCGCGTGGCGTGAAGGAGGACATGAAGGCCGCCGCCAAATGGTACGAGCAGTCGGCCGAGCTCGGCTTCGCCCCGGCCGAATACCGCATCGGCAATTTCTACGAAAAGGGCATCGGCGTCGCGCGCGACATCAAGAAGGCCAAGACCTACTACCAGCTCGCCGCCGAGCAGGGAAACGCCAGCGCCATGCACAATCTCGCGGTGCTGTTCGCCATGGCGGCGGACGGGGTGACCGACAATGAATCGGCGACACACTGGTTCCAGGAAGCCGCCGACCTCGGCGTGAAGGACAGCCAGTTCAACCTCGGCATCCTGGCGGCCAAGGGCGTCGGCATGAAGCAGAACCTGGAAGAGTCCTACAAGTGGTTCGCCCTGGTCGCCAAGACCGGCGACAAGGACGCCGCAGCCAAGCGCGACGAGATCGCCAATGCGCTCAGGCCCGAGCAGCTCGAGCGGGCGCGCGCGGCCACGGAATTGTGGAAGGCCAAGCCACTCAATGCCGCCGCCAACTCGGCCGACATTCCGGAATCCTGGCAGGACAGCACGCCGCAGACCACCGCCGGCATCGACATGAAGAAGGCGGTGAAGAACATCCAGCTGATCCTCAACAAGAACGGCTACGATGCCGGCGGCGCCGACGGCGTGATGGGCGGCAAGACCAAGACCGCGATCATGGCCTTCCAGACCGACAACAAGATGACGCCGACCGGCGAGATCGACGCGCCGCTCGTCAAGGCGCTGCTTGCGAAGAAATAAAGGCAGGCGCGTCGCATACGCGACGCCTTGCCACACATTTGCCTGTTAACTGATTGAGATGGTTTTTGTTTCGGCGCGGCGGCAGGGGTTCGACCCTGCCGCCGCGCCGGCGCAAGAAAAAATTGGCTTTTCGGTGCTTTAGTGTCCGGGGCGGCACTATGCGCCGACAGACAAACTGATCGAGACAGCCGGGTGGGCATCTATCTCCCGATCGCGGAAATTTCCGTCAACGTCTTCGTGCTGCTGGCGATGGGCGCGGCGGTGGGTTTCCTGTCGGGCATGTTCGGGGTCGGCGGCGGCTTCCTGATCACGCCGCTGCTGATCTTCTACAACATCCCGCCGGCGATCGCGGTCGCCACCGGCGCCAACCAGGTCATCGCCTCTTCCTTCTCCGGCGCGCTGTCGCATTTCAAGCGCGGCACGCTCGACTTCAAGCTGGGCGGCGTGCTGCTGGCCGGCGGCATCGTCGGCTCGACGGCCGGCATCTTCGTCTTCGCGCTCTTACGCCGGCTCGGCCAGTTGGATCTGTTCATCTCGCTGCTTTACGTCGTGTTGCTCGGCACCGTCGGCGGACTGATGCTGGTGGAAAGCCTCAACGCGCTGCGCGCCAGCCGCAGCGGCGCAGCGCCCGTGCTCAAGAAATCCGGCCAGCACAACTGGATCCACCGGCTGCCGTTCAAGATGCGCTTCCGCGCCTCGAAGCTGTTCGTCAGCGTCATCCCAGTGCTCGGGCTCGGCGCCGGGATCGGCTTCCTATCCTCAATCATGGGCGTCGGCGGCGGCTTCATCATGGTGCCGGCGCTGATCTACCTGCTCAAGGTGCCGACCAATGTCGTTATCGGCACCTCGCTGTTCCAGATCATCTTCACCTCGGCCTACACCACGCTGGTGCATGCCACGACCAACCAGACGGTCGACGTGATCCTGGCCTTCCTGCTGATGGCCGGCGGCGTCGCCGGCGCGCAATATGGCGCCAAGGCCGGGCAGAGGCTGCGCGGCGAACAGCTGCGCGCGCTTTTGGCGATGCTGGTGCTGGCGGTCGCCATCCGCCTTGCCGTCGATCTCTTCGTGACGCCGCCCAATCTCTATTCGCTGTCCGCCGCGGGCCTCAACTGATGGCGGGATTGAGAGCGTTTGCAGCCGCCGCCTCGTTGTCGATGCTCTTTGCCCTTTCCCCGGCGACGGCGCAGGCGCCGCCCACCGAAAGCATCCAGATCGGCCTTTCGACCGACGCGATCTCCATCACGGCGGGCTTCTCCGGCGCCGACCTCACCATCTTCGGATCGCTGGAAAATCCCGACCCGCTGATCGCCAGACAGGGCCGCTACGACGTGGTCGTCGTGCTCGAAGGACCGCCGCGCCCGGTCGTGGTGCGGCGCAAGGACCGCGTGCTCGGCGTCTGGATCAATCTGGATTCGGAGACGTTCGAGAATGTGCCTGTCTCCTACTCCGTCGCGACGACGCGGCCGCTGCAGGACATCGCCGAGCCTGCCAAATACAAGCAGCTCTCGCTCGGGGCGCAGAACCTGTACTTGAAGCCCGCCGACGACACCGACAGCCCGGCGACCATCGAGGAGTTCACCGCGGCACTTCGCGAGCGCAAGGCGGCGACGGGCCTCTACAGCGAAAATGTCGGCGGTGTGCAGTTCCTGTCGCAGAACCTGTTTCGCGCCACCGTACGGCTCGCGCCCAACGTGCCGGTCGGCACCCACAAAGCCCGCGCATTCCTGTTCAAGAGCGGCATGTTCGTCAAGGAAAGCTCGGCCCAGCTCGAGATCCGAAAATCGGGCTTCGAGCAGTCGGTCTTCCGGGTCGCGCATGACTATTCTTTTCTCTACGGCGTGTTCGCCATATCCCTCGCCATGCTGACCGGCTGGCTGGGCCGGATCATCTTCCGCAAAGATTAAAGCCGCAAAGGGTTTCCCTGCGGGCGATCATGCGATAAACCGCCGCCTCCCAACCCAAGGGTAAACAAGCACAATCCGTTCGGCAGAGCGGTCCGGCCATCCGGACGACGGCGCGCTTGGCGTCCCTGCCACAAGGCAACGACAGGAGGCTGCGATGCGATCGGCGTTCGGCGGCATCGATTTCGGCACGTCCAATTCCACCGTGGGGGTGATCCGCGACGGCCGGGCGCGACTGGTGGCGTTGGAGGGCGAACAACCCACTCTGCCGAGCGCCGTGTTCTTCAACTTCGAGGACGGCTACACCTATTTCGGCCGCCGCGCGATCAGCGACTACACCGATAGCATCGAAGGCCGGCTGATGCGCTCGCTGAAGAGCGTGCTCGGCAGCTCGCTCGCCAATGAGAAGACCCGCATCAAGACGCGCCAGATCGGCTTCATCGACATTATCGGCATGTTCGTCGGCCATCTGAAGAAGCGGCTCGAAGAAGACGCCGGCGGTCCGGTCGAGAATGTGGTGCTCGGCCGGCCCGTGCAATTCGTCGATAACGACACGGCCTCCGACGCGAAGGCGCAGGGCGAGTTGGAGAAGGCGGCGCGCGCGCAAGGCTTCAAGCATATCGCCTTCCAGTTCGAGCCGATCGCGGCGGCGCTCGACTACGAACAGAAGGTCACCCGCGAGGAGCTGGCGCTGATCGTCGACATGGGCGGCGGCACTTCCGACTTCTCCATCGTGCGGGTTTCTCCGGAACGTGCCCGTTCCAATGATCGCAAGGCCGACATCCTCGCCAACCGGGGTATCCGTATCGGCGGCACGGATTTCGACCGGCTGCTCAGCATAGCCCATGTCATGCCCGAGCTCGGCTATCTGACGCGGACCAAGGACCACAAGCGCAACCTGCCGGCAGCCTATTTCATCGACCTAGCCACCTGGCAGCGCATCAACCTCGTCTACACCGCCAAGGCGATGACCGACTTGCGACAGATTCGCTACGAGGCCGAGCGCGCCGATCTCGTCGACCGCTTCATCCATGTCGTCGAGCATCGCCATGGCCATGCAATGGCGGGCCTGGTCGAAAGGGCGAAGATCACGCTCACCGACCACCCTTCGGCCGAGGTGAAGGTGTCGCTGCCCGGCGCGCGCTTCGCGGCCGAGATCACCCGCGCGGGCCTCAAGGAGACCATTGCGGTCGACATCGAACGCGTGGCCGCGACGGTCAGGCAGACGATCGCCGACGCCGGCGTTCATGCCTCCGCCATCACTGCGGTGTTCCTCACCGGCGGATCGACCGCGATCCCGCTGGCCAAGCGGGAAATCCTGTCGCTGGTGCCGCAGGCCGCTGTCATCGAAGGCGACATGTTCGGCTCGGTCGGCCTTGGCCTGGCGCTCGACGCGCAGCGCAAATACGCCTGAGGCGCTAGGAATTCAGATCTGTCACAGGGCTGGCATAAACGACGATTCCATAGCCCTGTTGGAGGGCAGTCTCCGCAGCATTTCGCAGAGTTTGATCGCTGATCGAAGGAACTTCAATCGCCAGCTTCTTTGCGTCCCTTACGTTGATTTGCTCCCAGCCGCATGAGGCGAGAAACCGTGGCGTCGATAAAAGGGCGGACTCCAAGTCGTTGGTATTTGCAAAAACCAAGAGTGCATGTCGCTCCCCATCAGGGTATTCGCGATGCTTCTCCGCACACGCTATGATTTTTAATACATGAACGCTCATTCGGCCTCTCGTGCTTTCCTGTAGAATCCCGCGAGCTATCGGCCTTTCTTACCTTTGGTCCCTATCGGGTTGGCGACGCTTCAGCCTTGCCACCCAGATGCGCCTTCAGCGCCATCTGGGCGAGGCTGGCCTGGCGGTCGCGATGCGTGATCATGGCGAAGTCGCGCTTGGGCAGTTCGACCGGCACGGCCCTGAGGCTGCCCTCGGCCAGCGAGCGCGCGACGACGAGCTCGGAGATGATCGTGGCGCCCGCGCCGGCCTCCACCGCCTGGCGCACGGCCTCGTTGCTGGGCAGAACCAGGAATATCTGCAGCTCCGCCGGCGGAACGCCCTGACTGTGGGCGAAATCCTCCAGCGCCTCGCGCGTGCCCGACCCGCCTTCCCTGATGATCCAGCGCAGCGCCCTGATGTCGAGGTTTCCGGCACGCGTCATCGGGATGTCGGGATGCGAGCGCGCCACCACCAGCATCATGCGGTCCTCGTCGACCGTGGCGCGGCGCAGGATGTCGGACTCGGTTCGGCCCTCGACCAGGCCGAAATCGGCCCGGCCATCCAGCACATTGGTCTCGACCTGCCTGGTGTTGCCGATGGTGACGCTCAGCTTCACCGCGGGATAGGCCTCGTGGAAGGCAGCCAGGCGACGCGGCAGCCAGTAGCTGGCGATGGTCTGGCTGGCCGCGATCGACAGGCTGCCGGCGACGGTCTGCGAGACATCCTCCAGCACGCCACGAGCAGCCGCGGCGCGATCCAGGACCGCCTTCGCCTCCGGCAGGAAGCGGTGGCCGGTCTGGGCCAATTCGATGTTGCGGCCGACCCGGTTGAACAGGCGCACGCCATGCTGGCTTTCGAGCGCGCGGATGGCGGCCGACGCCGCCGATTGCGAGATGCCGAGCCGCTCGGCGGCCCTGGTCATATGGCCGTGTTCGGCGACAGCGACAAAGATGCGCAATTGATCGAGGGTCATGGATCAACTAAGAAGCAGAATCGATCAGAATTACAAGAGCTGCTTGTTAGACGGATCAATTGCTTTGTTCTAAGTTTTTGCCCGAGGTTGGAAAAAATTGGTCGTCACAGACCAAGAGTGGGAAATGGCAGGGCGTTTCAGATCCCTATTCGCGCATTGGAGCCGCCGGCTGAAGCGGCAGCTTGCCGGCGAGCGTTATCATCCTGAACTTCACTACATGCGCGGCCCGGGACCCAAGACGAAAGCCAAGATGGCGAACGGCAAGAGCGTTCGCCAATCATGAGCAAAACCGCGCCGCGCGGCGCCAATTCCGCACCCTCGCAACGGCCACTTTCCGACACTCACGCGCCAAATGAGGGCGACGGCGTCGAGACTTCGCCCAGCGTCTCCGACTGCGTCGCCAAGACCACCTGCTATATGTGCGCCTGCCGCTGCGGCATCGACGTCCACATCAAGGACGGCAAGGTGCGCTACATCAACGGCAACAAGGACCATCCGGTGAACCGCGGCGTGATCTGCGGCAAGGGCAGCGCCGGCATCATGCAGCATTACAGCCCGGCGCGTCTGAGGAAACCGCTGCTGAGGACAGGCCCGCGCGGCTCGGGCGAATTCCGCGAGATCGAATGGGACGAGGCTCTGACCATCGCCACGGAGAGGCTGTCGGCGATCCGCCGCACCGATCCGAAAAAACTCGCCTTCTTCACCGGCCGCGACCAGTCGCAATCGCTGACCGGCTGGTGGGCGGCGAAATTCGGCACGCCGAACTTCGCTGCGCATGGCGGCTTCTGCTCGGTCAACATGGCGGCCGGCGGGCTCTACACGATCGGCGGCTCGTTCTGGGAGTTCGGCGAGCCCGACTGGGACAACACCCGATATTTCATGCTGTTCGGCGTTGCCGAGGACCATGATTCCAACCCGATCAAGATCGGCCTCGGCAAGCTCAAGGCGCGCGGCGCCAAGGTGGTTTCGATCAATCCCTGCCGCACCGGCTACAATGCCATCGCCGACGACTGGATCGGCATCCGGCCGGGCACCGACGGCCTGTTCGTGCTGGCGCTGGTCCACGAATTGCTCAAGGCCGGGCGCGTCGATCTCGACTATCTGCTGCGCTACACCAATGCGTCGGTGCTCGTCGTGCAGGAGCCGGGCGCGGCCGACGACGGACTCTTCGTGCGCGGCGCCGACGGCAACCCGCTGGCTTGGGACAGCGTGGCCAAGCGTCCGGTCAACGCAGCCGGACCCGAGGCAAAGCCGGCGCTGACCGGCAGCTACGAGGTCGGTGGGCGGCGCTGCGTGCCGGTGTTCCAGCTCATCGCCGATCGCTATCTGGACGAGAGCTACTCGCCGGATGCCGTGGCGCAGCGTTGCGGCGTCAGCGCCGACACCATCCGGCGCATCGCGGCGGAGCTGGCGCATGTCGCCTTCGAGCAGACGATCGAGCTGCCGGTCACCTGGACCGACTGGGCCGGCCGCCGGCACGAGACGATCAAGGGGCGGCCTGTCTCGATGCATGCCATGCGCGGCATCTCGGCCCATTCCAACGGCTTTCATACCTGCCGCGCCATCCATTTGCTGCAGGTGCTGCTCGGCACCGTCGACGTTCCAGGTGGCTTCCGCTTCAAGCCGCCCTATCCGCGCTGCGCGCCGCCGGGACCGAAGCCAGCCGGCAAGAACGCCCAGCCAATGACGCCGCTGGACGGCATGCCGCTCGGCTTCGTCTGCGGGCCGGACGATCTTCTCGTCGACGAAGCCGGCCGGCCAGTCCGCATCGACAAGGCCTATTCCTGGGAAGCGCCTTTGGCCGCGCATGGGCTGATGCATTCTGTCATCCGCAACGCCTGGGCCAGCGATCCTTATCCGATCGACACGCTGTTCATGTACATGTCGAACATGGCGTGGAACTCGTCGATGAACACGGTCGAGACGATTTCCATGCTGACCGACAAGGACGAGGCCGGCGCGTACAAGATCCCGTTCATCATCTATTCCGACGCCTATTACTCCGAGACCGTGCCATTCGCCGACCTGGTGCTGCCCGACACCACCTATCTCGAGCGGCACGACTGCATCAGCCTGCTCGACCGGCCGATCAGCCATGCCGACGGAGCCGCCGACGCCATTCGCCACCCCGTGGTGCAGCCAGATCGCGACGTGCGGCCGTTCCAGTCGGTGCTGATAGAACTCGGCGCGCGGCTGGGCCTGCCAGGCTTCGTCGAGGAGGATGGCTCGGCGAAATACCGCGACTATGCCGACTATATCGTCAACCACGAGCGCACCCCCGGCATCGGCCCTTTAGCCGGCTGGCGCGGCAAGGATGGCGACGCAATCGGCAAGGGCGACGTCAACCCCGGCCAGTTGCAGCGCTACATCGACAATGGCGGCTTCTGGCACCACGATTTTTCCGACGACCAGCGCTATTACAAGATGGGCAACCGCGCCTATCTCGATTTCGCGGTCGAGATGGGTTTCATCGCCAAGGCCGAGCCGATCGTCTTCCAGCTCTATTCGGAGCCGATCCAGCGGTTCAGGCTGGCAGCGCGTGGCCACGGCAAGGTGCAGCCGCCCGACGCCGAACGCGGCCGCATCGAAGCCTATATGGACCCGCTGCCCTTCTGGTACGCGCCCTTCGAGGATGACACCGGCGATCTCGAAAAATATCCGCTGCATGCGCTGACGCAGCGGCCGATGCATATGTACCATTCCTGGGGTTCGCAGAATGCCTGGCTGCGGCAGATCACCAGCCAGAACCGGCTGTTCGTCCATCGCCAGACGGCCAGCAAGCTCGGCCTTGCCGACGATGACTGGGTATGGATCGAAAGCGTCAACGGAAGGGTGAAGGGCCAGATCAAGCTGATCGACGGCGTCAACCCCGATACGGTCTGGACCTGGAACGCGATCGGCAAGCGGCGCGGCAGCTGGGGGCTGAAGGACGATGCGGCCGAGAGCAATCGCGGCTTCCTGCTCAACCACATCATCGGCGACCAGACATCGGCCCACGCCAACGGCAAGCGCTATTCGAATTCCGATCCGGTCACCGGACAGGCGGCATGGTTTGACGTGCGCGTGCGCATCGTCAAATGCGCGGCGGACGAAGCCGGCTTCACCGAGCCGCAATTCGAGCGTTTTGCCCGGCCGGCGCATTTCGAACCGTCGCCCGACATACTTCGCTTCGGCGCGAAATTCCGGATGAAGAGGGAAGCCGCCGAATGACCTGCTTTCCCGCCCGGACCGAGAAAAAGCTCGGCCTGGTCATCGACCTCGATACCTGTGTCGGCTGCCAGGCCTGCGTCACCGCCTGCAAGGAGTGGAACACCGGCGGCCATATGGCGCCGCTGACCGACACCGACCCTTATGGCGGGCATGCCGACGGCGTCTGGTTCAACCGCGTGCATGCCTACGAGCATACGACGGAGCGGGGCGGCCGGACAGTGAACTTCCCGCGCTCCTGTTTGCATTGCGAGCAGCCGGCCTGCGTCACTGTGTGCCCGACCGGCGCCTCCTACAAGCGCGCCTCGGACGGCATCGTGCTGGTCGACGAGAGTAAATGCATCGGCTGCAAGTTGTGCAGTTGGGCCTGTCCCTATGGCGCGCGCGAATTCGACACGGATGTCGGCGTGATGAAGAAATGCACGCTCTGCGTCGACCGTATCTACAACGACAATCTCGCCGAGGAAGATCGCGTGCCCGCCTGCGTCGCCGCCTGCCCGACCAGCGCCCGGCATTTCGGCGATCTCGGCGATCCCACCTCGGCGATCTCGCAACTCGTCGAGGAGCGTGGCGGCGTCGCGCTGATGCCGGAGCTTGGCTATAAGCCGACCAACCGCTATTTGCCGCCGCGCACCCGCAGCGAACGGGCGGCGAAGGTCGACGCGCCGGCGCTGGAGCCGATCAAGGCCGAGGGCGGTTTCCTCGGCTGGATCGACCGCATGCTTTCGAACTGATCATGCATCCCGGTTTCTCGGTCGTCTTCTTCACCACCGCCACCGGGGCCGGCTACGGCCTGCTGGCGCTGCTCGGCCTGCTTGGCGGGTTGGGATACATTCCCGCCGATTTCTGGCTTGGCTTCGTCGGCATGGCGCTGGCGCTCGGCCTGATCGTCGCTGGCCTGTTGTCGTCCACGGGTCATCTCGGCCGGCCCGAGCGCGCCTGGCGCGCCTTCTCGCAATGGCGCAGTTCCTGGCTGTCGCGCGAAGGCGTGGCGTCGGTCGCGACCTTCATCCCGGCCGTGCTGTTCGGCATCGGCTGGGTGTTTCTCGGCAAGAGCGGCGGCTGGGTGGCGGCCGCCGGCCTGCTGGCGGCGGCTGGCGCCGTCGTGACTGTCTGCACGACGGGCATGATCTACGCTTCGCTGAAGCCGGTCGCGCAATGGCACAGCCGATATACGTTGCCGGCCTATCTCATCTTTGCTGCCATGACCGGAAGCGTTCTCGCCAACGCCCTGCTTCAGGGGTTCGAGCTGGGTTCAGCGGAGATGCTGGCCTGGGTCCTGCTTGCCACCCTCGCCGGCTGGGTCTGGAAGCTCGCGACATGGCGCTACAATGACCGGCTGGAGATTCCGACAAATGCCAACACCGCGACCGGGCTCGCCGGCGGCACGGTGCGGTCGATCGAATGGCCGCATACGGAAGAGAACTATCTGCTGAAGGAGATGGGCTTCCGCATCGCGCGCAAACATAGCGCGAAGCTACGACGGATCACGCAGGCGCTGGCATTCATTGCGCCCGCCGTCCTGCTTGTCATCGCCTTCGCCCTGGCTTGGCCGTTCGCGGCGATTGCCTCGGTGCTTGCAGCTGTTTGTCAGTTGGCCGGCATGCTGGTCGAGCGCTGGCTGTTCTTCGCCGAGGCGAAGCACACGGTCACGCTGTACTATGGCAGATGAAGCTGTATCAGCCCGGCCGCAGCATCGAGCCCGAGATCGCAAAGATGCGCTCGGCTCCCAACATATACGCCATCAGCGTTTCCAGGCGGAACAGGCCGGCATAGGCGCGGTCGAGCACGTTGAGCGAGCCGGTATAGGCGCCGAAGGCCGGCATGATCATGCGGCCGCCGTCGCCGGCAAAGCAGCGTCGCCTGACCGAGCGGCCGCGCTGGACGATGCGCGCGCATGGATGGAGATGGCCTGATATCTCGCCCTCGATCCGCGTCTTCGAGGGCTCATGCCGGAAAAGCAGCGAGCCGATGGCAAGCTCCTTGACCGTCTCGCCGGGCAAATCAGCGGGCGCCTCAGGATCGTGGTTGCCGGCGACCCAGAACCAATCGCGGCCTGCCATCATCGCCTCGAGCCGCTCACGGAAGGTCTGGTGCATGCGCTCGGCGCCGCCACCATCATGGAAGGAATCGCCCAGGCTGACGACGATGCGCGGCTGGTAGTCGGCGATGACCGACTGAAGCCTGAGCAAGGTGGCGCCGGTGTCGTAAGGCGGGATCAGCGCGCCGCGCCTGGCGAAGGACGAGCCTTTTTCCAGATGCAGGTCGGAGACCGCGAGCAGGCGCAGATCGGGGAAGTAAAGCACACCACGCCGGTCGCACACAGCGCGCTCGCCAGCGATGCCGACAAGGTCGGCCTCGGCGATCAGCGTTGCGCGCGACAGCGAAAAATTCATCCCCTCTTCGTCCCTCTCTTTCAGTCGATCATCTCAGGCCCCATGGCCTCTTCGACGAGGGTGGCGGCATCCATCAACAGCGTCTCGTCCGCCTCGCCATTCACCGGCATCTTGCCGATTTCCAGCATGATCGGCACGGCGAGCGGCGATATCTGCTCCAGATTCTTATGCATGATTCGACCGCGAATGCGCGAGAGCATCTCGGCAAGTCTGCTGACATCGAGCAACCCGGTCGCGGCATCCGTGCGGGTGGCCTGCAGCAGAATATGGTCGGGTTCATGGCTGCGCAGCACGTCATAGATCAGGTCGGTGGAAACGGTCACCTGGCGGCCGCTTTTCTCCTTGCCGGGGTGGCGCTTTTCGATCAGTCCGGAAATCAGCGCGCAGTTGCGGAAAGTGCGCTTCAAGAGCCAGCTGTCGGCAAACCAGGCCTCGAGATCATCGCCCAGCATGTCTTGATCGAACAGCGTGGCCAGCGACGGTTTTCTATTCTTGAACATCCAGCCCATGTCGGCCAGCGACCAGATGGCCAGCGCATAGTCGGTGGCCACGAAACCGACCGGCTTCGCGCCCGCGCGATCGAGCCGGCGGGTGAGCAGCATGCCGAGCGTCTGGTGAGCAAGCCTGCCCTCGAACGGATAGGCCACGAGGTAGTAGCGGTTGCCGCGCGGAAAGGTCTCGATCAGCAGGTCGTCGCGTTTCGGCAGAATGGACTTGTCCGCCTGGAACCGCAGCCAATCCGCAACCTGCTCGGGCAGCTTCTTCCAGCGTTGAGGATCGTCGAGCATGGCTCGGACCTGCTCGGCCAGGTAGGTCGAAAGCGGGAATTTGCCGCCGCCATAATAGGGCACCTTCGCGTCGCTGCCCGGCGCGTTCGAGACGAAGCACTCGTTCTCGCGAATGCCTTCGAAGCGCAGGATCTTGCCGGCGAACATGAAGGTGTCGCCATGGGTCAAGGTCTCCAGGAATGCTTCCTCGATCTTTCCCAGCACCCTGCCGCCGCGCGAGGCTGCCCCCCTGCTGCCAGCCTGGACGTAGCGCACATTGAGCGCCGGCACTTCGATGATGGTGCCGACATTGAGCCTGTATTGCTGGGCGACCGCCGGATTTGAAACCCGCCACAATCCTTCCCTGGTCTGCCGGATGCGGGCATAGCGCTCGTAATTTCTGAGCGCGTAGCCGCCGGTAGCGACGAAGTCGATGACCCGATCGAATGTCGGCCTGTCCAGGCTGGCGTAAGGCGCGGCCGTCCTTACCTCATCGAACAGTGCGTCAGCGCGAAACGGCGCGCCGCAGGCGCAGCCCAGCACATGCTGCGCCAAGACGTCCAGCCCGCCATTGACCAGAGGTGGGGTGTCCTGTGCGCCAAGATAATTGGCGTCGAGCGCCGCCCGACACTCCAGCACTTCGAAGCGGTTTGCCGGGATCAGGATCGCCTTCGACGGCTCGTCCATGCGGTGATTGGCGCGGCCGATGCGCTGCGCTAGACGACTGGCGCCCTTCGGTGCGCCGACATGCACGACCAGATCCACGTCGCCCCAGTCGATGCCGAGATCGAGCGTCGAGGTAGCGACGATGGCGCGCAGCACATTGTCGCCCATCGCCTTCTCGACGCGGCGGCGCTGGGCGACGTCCAGCGAGCCGTGATGAAGCGCGATCGGCAGTGTGTCCTCATTGACTCGCCATAGCTCCTGGAACAACAGCTCGGCCTGGCTGCGCGTGTTGACGAAGAGCAGCGTGGTCTTGTGCCGCTTGATCTCACGATAAATTTCCGGCGTGGCGTAGCGGGCCGAATGGCCGGCCCAGGGAACGCGCTCTTCGGAGTCAAGGATCGAGATCTCGGGCTTGGCGCCGCCCGTGACGACGATGAGCTCGGACATGGCGCCGGGGGAAGCCTGGCTGACCAGCCACCGCCGCAATTCGTCGGGCTCGGCGACCGTTGCCGACAAGCCGATGGTCTGCAATCCGGGGACGAAGCTGCGCAAACGCGCAAGGCCAAGCGCCAGCAGATGCCCGCGCTTCGAGGTAACGAGCGAATGCAGCTCGTCGAGCACGACATAGCGCAAATCCTCGAAGAAGCGCTTTGCGTCGTTCGAGGCGATCAGCAGCGCAAGCTGCTCGGGCGTGGTGAGCAGAATGTCGGGTGGCGCCAGCTTCTGCCGCTGGCGCTTGTGCGAAGGCGTGTCGCCGGTGCGGGTCTCGATGGTGACGGGCAGGCCGATCTCCTCGACCGGCTTGCCGAGATTGCGCTCGATATCGACGGCCAGCGCCTTGAGCGGCGAGATGTAGAGCGTGTGGATGCCGCGACGGGCCTGGCCAGGCTTGCGCTTGGGACGGTTGGCGAGCTCGGTGAGCGACGGCAGGAAGCCGGCCAGCGTCTTGCCGGCGCCGGTCGGCGCGATCAGCAGCACCGATTGGCCGGCTTGCGCCTTCGCCAGCAACTCGAGCTGATGGACGCGCGGCGACCAGCCCTTTTGGCCGAACCATCTGACGAATGGCTCGGGCAGCAGGACGGCGGCATTCTGTTCGGCAAGGCGCGGCTGCTCGGTCACTCGCAACAGGTAGCGCGGCGGCACGCGATCGCCAAGGAAAATCGGAACAAAAGGGGATCAGCTATTTCGTCCTCCCCCCCTTGTGGGGGAAGGTGGATTGCCGCGCAGCGGCAAGACGGATGAGGGGTGTTCCAGCTTGGCGCCAAGCTACCCCTCACCCGGACTGCCATCCGATTTGTGAAGGACAAATCGGGGCAATCCGACCTCTCCCACAGGGGGAGAGGTAGGGGAGTTACGGCCTCCTGAACCCGGTCGGGCCGCCATAGAGATAGCCGATGCGCTCGACCGCTTCCTTCAGCCCTTCCCGCGAGACCAGCATGGTGTGGCCGTTGGCGTGGATCATGTCCCTTTCGTCGGTCATAATCGCCACATGGCCTTTCCAGAACACGAGGTCGCCGCGCTGGAGGCCGGTATAGTCCGGACCCGGCTCGAAGGGCGTGCCGATCGACGCCGCCTGCATGTCGGAGTCGCGCAGCACATCCTTGCCGGTCATGCGCATCGCCAATTGCACGAGGCCGGAGCAGTCGATGCCGAAGCCGGAGACACCACCCCAGAGATAGGGCGTGCCGAGGAAGCTTTCGGCGACGGTGACGTAATCCTCCGCAAGCTCGCCGATCGGCCGCAGATGGCCTGCGATGATCGCCTGGCCGGAGGGCAGCAGCGCATAATGCGTGCCGCGCGTCTCGGCCGAGCCGCTCACGGTCACGGTCGAGCCCATCGACAGCTGTCCGCTGATCGGAAAACGCAGATCCGGCCCGGGATAGAGGAAGGTGCGCGGCACGCAGACGATGTGGGTCGGCGCGTGGTCGCGCGCGCCAAGGAGATTGTCCGCCACATAGCCGACATAGCCGTCGCGCTCGGCCTGCACCCAGGCCCAGCCTTCCGCGTCCTCGAAGACGAGCACGTCGTCGCCGAAGAGCGCCTGCGTGTTGACGCCCGCATCGGGGCGCGGCGCCTTGCGCAGGTCGGCGACCGAGGCCGTGATCCGCACCGGGCGGCCGGTGACGAAGCGGTCGGCGGCAACTTCGCCTTTCAGCCTCGCATCGGCAAGGTCGGAGCGGAAAGCGTGAAGGCGGGCATCCCTTGCGGTCAAATCGATAATCCGGTCGTTGGCAGTGAGGTCAGATGGGCAGTTCGTGCGCCCTGGCGACGATACCATCGCCGAAGCGCTCGACAAAGAGCGCGCCTTCCACCGTGCGGCGGATGAGTACGTTGCGCTTGTCGAGCTCGTCGCGATGGCGCGAGACCAGCTTCAGCGCGCCCATCGTGTCCAGCGCCCGGGTGATGACCGGCTTGGTGACGTTGAGTTTTGCCGCAAGCCCGCGCACCGTGTGCGGCGGCGGGTCGAGATAGATGGTGAACAGGATCGCCGTCTGGCGCATGGTGAGATCTGGCTCGCCATCGCGCACCTGGGCCAGCATCACCTGCTGCCACAGTCGCAAGGCCTGGCTCGGGCGCATCGAGATCGACATCGCCCAAGCATGCCGGCAAATTGTTTCGGTTCCGTTTCAGTGACGGTTTATCCGCCGACCCGGTCTTCCGGCCTAGACAAATCGCTGCGTGATGACCCGCTCCAGCGCGCGAATGCCCTGCGCCTCGCCGCCGGTCAGGCCGTAAGGGCGATCGGCCGGGTTCCAGGCGAAGATGTCGAAATGCGCCCAGCTGTGGGTCTTCTCGACGAAGCGCTTGAGGAAAAGCGCCGCGGTGATCGAGCCGGCAAAACCGTCCGTGGTGACATTGTTGATGTCGGCGATCTTTGAGGAAAGCTTCGCATCATAGGGACGCCATAGCGGCATCCGCCACAGCGGATCCTCGACGGACACGGAGGCGGCGGCAATGTCGGCGGCGAACGTCTCGTCGGCGGTGTAGAAGGGCGGCAGATCGGGGCCGAGCGCGACCCTGGCAGCGCCGGTCAGCGTCGCCATGCCGATCAGCAATTCTGGCTTCTCCTCATCGGCCAGCGCCAGCGCGTCGGCCAGGATCAGCCGCCCCTCCGCGTCCGTGTTGCCGATCTCGACGGTGATGCCTTTGCGGCTCTTCAGAACGTCGCCGGGCCGGAAGGCATTGCCGGCGATCGAATTCTCGACGGCTGGGATCAGCACGCGCAACCGGACATTCAATTTCGCCGCCATGATCATGGAAGCGAGGCCCAGCACGTTGGCGGCGCCGCCCATGTCCTTCTTCATCAGAAGCATGCCGGACGACGGCTTGATGTCGAGACCGCCTGTGTCGAAGCAGACGCCCTTGCCGACCAGCGTCACCTTCGGCGCAGCGCTCGGTCCCCAGCTCATGTCGATCAGCCGCGGCGCGTCGGCGGAAGCCCGGCCGACAGCGTGGATCATCGGGAAATTCCGCGCCAGAAGATCGTCGCCGTGAATTGCGGAAATCTCGGCGGCATGGGCGGCCGCCAATTGCCGGGCGGCTTCTTCCAGCTCGACCGGCCCGAGGTCGCTGGTCGGCGTGTTGACCAGATCGCGCGTCAGGAAAACGCTGTCGGCGACGCGACGGACATGCGCGGCGTCAGCGCCCTCCGGAAGCGCGAAGCGCAGGGCCTTGCCGGGCTTCTTGCCGTAGCGCGTGAAGACATAGCCGCCCAGGACAAGCGCCAGCGCGGCGAGTTCGGGTTGCGCCAGGCCCGACGCGAAATACCAGTCGCCTTCCGGCAGCGCCCTTGCGAGCGCGCCGAGGGCAAGCGCGCTTTCGCCGTCACCCGTGCCGAACAGCGCGCCGGCGAGACCACCGCCCTCGCCAGGCAGGACCAGCGTGCGCCCTGCCTCGCCGGAAAAACCGTTGGCTCTTGCCCAGGCGATGGCGGGCGGCGGCAATGCCGCGGCTTCAAGGGCGTCCTTTGCCACCAGATAGACAGGGAAGGCGGCTTGCGGCTTTTGTTCGACGAGTTCGACAGGCATGCGATGATCTCCGGCCGAACAGGATGAGTCGGCTTCTTAACGGTCCGTTAGGGTTAACAGAATATTTCTGCGGGAGGGAAGACGGCCAGCCCATGGCCGCACAGGAATGGAGACCGGGCGCCGATGCCGATCAAAGCGTTGAACCGTAGAGCCAGGCGTCTGATCAGCACGGCCTTCATGGCGGCACTGGCCGCCAGCGTGGCAGGTTGCGGCAGCACCAGCCAAATGACCACCGGCTCCATCTCGCGCTCCGACAGAAGGCCGCTGGAAACGATGTCGGCCGGCGAACTGCACACGGCCACGTCCAGGCTTGGCGAATCCTACGCCCGCAATCCCAATGACAAGCGCATGGCGATGAATTTCGCGGCGGCACTGCAGATGGATGGCGATGCCGACCAGTCGCTCGCCGTGATGCGCAAGCTGGCGATCGCCTATCCCAAGGATCGCGACGTGCTTGCCGCCTATGGCAAGGCGCTTGCCGCCAACGGCCAGTTCGAGCCGGCGCTCGACGCCGTGCGCCGCGCGCAGACGCCCGAATATCCGGACTGGAAGCTGGTGTCGGCGGAAGCCGCGATCCTCGACCAGATGGGCCAGAAGGACGAAGCGCGTCAGGACTACCGCAAAGCGTTGGAACTCAAACCGAACGAGCCTTCGGTGCTGTCCAACCTCGGCATGTCCTATGTGCTCGAAGGCGACCTGCGAACGGCCGAGACCTATATGCGCTCGGCCGCGCAGCAGCCCAGCGCCGACAGCCGGGTGCGGCAGAACCTTGCACTCGTGGTGGGCCTGCAGGGCCGCTTCGACGAGGCCGAGAAGATCGCCTCGCAGGAATTGTCGCCCGAACAGGCGCAGGCCAACGTCGCCTATCTGCGCCAGATGCTTGCCCAGCAGAATGCCTGGAGCCAGCTGAAGGATCAGGACAAGAACAAGGCGAAAGTCGCCACGAACTGACGGACGCCGCCAAGCGCCGCCCGCTCCGACAATGCAAAAGCCGCGCGGCTTTTTTGATTTGCGCGAACGGCTCTTTCTCTTTGCTTTTTACGCAATTCCGGGCGGAAAACCGCACCACACTTTTGCTGGAATTGCTTTATTGGCTCGAGGAGCTGTGCTGGTCGCCGAAGATGCCGCGCTGGCTGACCTGGATGCCGGCCGGGCCAAGAATGATGGCGAAGAGAACCGGCAGGAAGAACAGGATCATCGGCACGGTGAGCTTCGGCGGCAGCGCGGCGGCTTTCTTCTCGGCCGCGTTCATGCGCATGTCCCGGCTTTCCGAGGCGAGCACGCGCAGCGCATGCGCCACCGGCGTGCCGTAGCGTTCGGCCTGGACCAAGGCCTGCGACACCGACTTGACCGATTCCAGGCCGGTGCGGCTTGCCAGGTTCTCATAGGCGATCTTGCGATCCTGCAGATAGGAAAGCTCGGCATTGGTGAGCACGAATTCCTCGGCAAGCGCGACCGACTGCGCGCCGATTTCCTCGGCGACCCTGCGCAGGGCCGCTTCCACCGACATGCCGGATTCCACGCAGATCAGCATCAGGTCGAGCGCGTCCGGCCACGCCAGCTGGATCGATTGCTTGCGCTTGGTGGCGCGGTTGTTGACATAGAGGATGGGAGCGTAGAAGCCGCCATAGGCGACGACGACACAGACGAACAGCTTGATCAAAGCCGGCTGCTGCGGCAGGCCGCCGAGCACGAACAGGTAGACGGCCGCCAGCGCAAAGCCCACAAATGGCAGGACGAGGCGGAAGAAGAGGAAGCGCGTCAGCGGGTTCTGGCCGCGGAAGCCCGCGACCTTGAGCTTCTGGATCGTGTTTTCATCGGCAAGCGCGCGCTTCAGATCCAGGCGGTCGACGATGTTGCGCATGCCGATGGACTGTTCCTCGCGCAGGCCCTTGCGGCGCCGGTCGGCCTCGCTGGCCAGCCGCGCGCGCTGCTCGGCGCGCAATTTGTCGCGTTCGAGCGCCACGGACTTCATGCGCGATTTGAGCGACGTGCCGCCGAACGCCGGCATGAGGGTGAACACGGTCGCGAACACGGCGATGCCGACCAGCATCGCGATCAGGAAGGAAGGATCGGTGAGTGTTTTGACGACCTGTTCTGTCACCGGATCCGCGCCCCTATACTTCGAAGTTCATCATCTTGCGCATCACCAGGATGCCGATCGACATCCAGACACCCGAGCAGCCGAGGATCAGGTTGCCGACACTGGTGGTGAACAGCGGCATGATATAATTCGGGCTCGACAGATAGACGAGGAAGGCCACGACAAAAGGCAGGGCGCCGATGATGACGGCGGATGCCTTGGCTTCCATCGACAGCGCCTGGACCTTGGCCTTCATCTTCTTGCGGTCGCGCAGGACGCGCGAAAGGTTGCCTAGCGCCTCGGACAGGTTGCCGCCGGCCTGCGACTGTATCTGGATGACGATGCCGAAGAAGCCGGCCTCGCTGCACGGCATGGTCTCGGACATGCGCAAGGCGGCGTCGGGGACCGACATGCCCATCTGCTGGGAATCGACGATGCGGCGGAACTCCGACCGGACCGGTTCGGGCGATTCATTGGCGATCAGGCGGATCGCGTCGTTGAGCGGCAGACCGGACTTGACCGCGCGCACGATGATGTCGAGCGCGTTCGGAAACTCTTCCAGGAAGGCCTTGACGCGACGTGTGCGGCGAAACGAAACGAACCAGCGCGGCAGGCCGAGCCCGCCCACCAGCAGGGCGCCGGGCAGGGCCCACAGAGGCGCGCCGACGAAAAAGAGAAGGGCCGTCAGGATGATGCCGCAGACGGCGGAGTACATGTAGAAGCGCTCGATCGGGACCTGCATGCCGGCCTGGCTGATCTGGACCTTCAGCGGCGGTTTCTTGAGGTTGCGATCGTTGGTCTTCTGTTTCTCGTCGAGCTGCTTGAGCGAGTCCTGGAGACTTTTGCGCCGCTTGACCGCCTCCGCGGCGCGATCGCGCGTGGCTTTCACCACCGACCTGTCGGTTTCGGCTGTCTTGATGGTTTGAAGCCGCTTGCCCGCCTGCTTCTCGTTGTCGATGCGCGTGAACAGGAAAGCATAGGCCACCGCGCCGGCGCTGAAGCCGGCGAGCACGATGAATGCCAGGACGGTGGTGTCAATTCCGAACATCGACCGGTGCCCCTAGGCCCTTTCGCCGTTTCAAAGAAACGGCGAACCGCCCTATTTCTTTGTTTAGACGCAATTCCGGACGGAAAACCGCTTCACACTTTTCCTGGAATTGCGTCAGACCTCCAGACAAATCAGTCAGCGCGTTTCTCCATCGCCTCGAGCGCATTGGCGAGGCGCTGCTCCTCGCCATAGTAGCGGGCGCGATCCCAGAAATGCGGGCGGCCGATGCCCGTCGACACATGCTCGCCGACCAGCCGGCCGCTCGAGTCCTCTCCCTTGATGTTATAGAGGACGAGATCCTGGGTGATGATGACGTCGCCTTCCATGCCGACCACCTCGGTGATGTGGGTGATGCGGCGCGACCCGTCGCGCAGGCGAGCGGCCTGGATGATCACGTCGATCGAGCCGACGACGATCTCGCGCACCGTGCGCTGCGGCAGCGAATAGCCGCCCATGGCGATCATCGATTCGATACGGTTGAGGCATTCGCGCGGGCTGTTCGAGTGGATCGTTCCCATCGAGCCGTCGTGACCGGTGTTCATCGCCTGCAGAAGGTCGAACACTTCCGGTCCGCGCACTTCGCCGACGATGATGCGCTCGGGCCGCATGCGCAGGCAGTTCTTGACGAGATCGCGCATGGTCACCTCGCCCTCGCCCTCGAGATTGGGCGGCCGGGTTTCCAGACGCACCACATGCGGCTGTTGCAACTGCAGTTCGGCCGAGTCCTCGCAGGTGATGACCCGCTCCTCGCGGTCGATATAGTTGGTCAGGCAGTTGAGCAGCGTCGTCTTGCCGGAGCCGGTGCCGCCCGAGATGACGACATTGCAGCGGACACGGCCTATGATCTTGAGGATTTCCGCGCCTTGCGGCGAGATGGCGCCGAACTTGACCAGCTGGTCCAGCGTCAGCTTGTCCTTCTTGAACTTGCGGATGGTGAGCGCGGTGCCGTCGATGGAGAGCGGCGGCGCGATGACGTTGACGCGCGAGCCGTCGGGCAGGCGCGCGTCGCAGATCGGGCTCGATTCATCGACACGACGGCCGACCTGGCTGACGATGCGCTGGCAGATGTTGAGCAGCTGCTGGTTGTCGCGGAAGCGGACTCCGGTCTGTTCGACCTTGCCGTTGACTTCGATGTAGACGTTCTTGAAGCCGTTGACCATGATGTCGGCTATGTCGTCGCGGGCAAGTAACGGCTCTAGCGGTCCATAGCCCAGAACGTCGTTGCAGATGTCTTCGAGCAGCTCCTCCTGCTCGGAGATCGACATCGCGAAATTCTTGATCGCGATAATGTCGTTGACGATGTCGCGGATTTCCTCGCGCGCGCTCTCGGGATCGAGCTTGGCGAGCTGCGACAGGTCGATCGTGTCGATGAGCGCGGAGAAAACCTGGCTCTTGGTGTCGTAATAGGTCTCTGAGCGCTCGCGCTGGACCCTTCTTGGCGGCTCGGGCGCCATCGGCGGCGCCTCGACTGGACGGCGAGCCGGCGGCGCGGGCGGCGCGCTGTACGCCGGCGCGGCCGGCCGCTCGGCCGTCATCGTTCCCGTCGAAGCGGGAGCGGCGGGAGCCGACGCCGGCGGACGGAATTCGGGCGTCACCCGGTTGCCGTCGTCTTTGCCTCTCTTACCAAACATGATCGACTACCCGATGCCGCTCAAACAGCGTCATTTCTTGTTGCGCGAGAGCTTGCCGAGGATCGAACCCAGGCCCGCCTTCTTCTTGGTCTTGATTTCGCTCCGTCCGGTCAGCACATGCGCTATCTCATTGATGATGGCAACGACCGGGTTCTTGGCGTCCATCTCGGTCAGCATGCGGCCGTTGTTGGCGGCATTGCCGAACAGCAGCGGTTCGAAATTGATCACCGCCATGGGCGCGATGCCGAGCGGCTCGGCGAAATCGGAAGGCGCTATTTCCGGCCGTTTCGGCACACCTGCCTGGTTGATGATCAGCTTCGGCGGCGGATCATTCGGGCGCAGCCGCTTCAGCATGTCCACCAAGTTCTTGGTGTTGCGAAGATTTGCGAGCTCGGGCGTGGCGGTGATGACGATCTCGTCGGCCTTGACCAGCGTGCTCTTCGTCCACCCGCTCCAGATGTGAGGGATATCGAGAACCAGCAGGGGCGCGCTACGCTGCGCCGTCTCGATGACCTGCGAGAACGCCTCGGCGTCGAAATCGTAGACGCGCTCCAAGGTGGAAGGGGCCGCAAGCAGGGACAGATGCTCGGCGCATTGCGCGAGCAGGCGATCGAGATAGACCTCATCGACGCGCTCGGGCGAAAACACGGCCTCTGCGATGCCCTGAGCCGGGTCCTGATCGAAGTTGATGTTGGCGGTGCCGAAGGCAAGGTCGAGATCGGCGATGACGACTTC
Organism: Mesorhizobium sp. M2A.F.Ca.ET.042.01.1.1; assembly: GCF_003997405.1. Lineage (NCBI taxonomy): Bacteria > Pseudomonadati > Pseudomonadota > Alphaproteobacteria > Hyphomicrobiales > Phyllobacteriaceae > Mesorhizobium > Mesorhizobium sp. M2A.F.Ca.ET.042.01.1.1. The sequence continues at coordinate 38,552 of NZ_RZRX01000001.1, read as the reverse complement.
GGATTTGAACAGCGACGACATCGCCCAGGCCGTATTGTGAGCAATGGTAGACGAGCCGACGCCGCCCTTGGCGCCGATGAAGGCGATCGAGCGGCCGATCGGCTCCGATTCCGGATCGACGAAGATCGACGACACGACGCTGACGATGTCGGACATCGAGACTGGCGCGATGACATATTCGGAAATGCCTGAACGGATGAGCTCGCGATAGAGCCCGACATCGTTGTAGTGGCCGATGACCACGACCTTGGACGACGGATCGCAATACTCCGCGAGCTGGCCGAGCTGTTCGAGCAGTTGCTTCGGCTCGCTGCGCGATTCCAGCAGGATCAGGTTCGGTGTCGGCGCGGACTGATAGAACTCGATCGCGGTCGGAACGCCGCCCATATGGACCTTGAGATGGGCCTTGGCCATCCGGCGATCCTCGGCGGCGCGCTCCACGGGGCTGGCGACGCCTTCGGTCTCGCAGAAAGCCTGGATCGAAATGCGCGGCACGGGGCGCAGCGCCTGCATGGCGGCGATGTCCTGCTGCGAAAGGTCGCCGGTTTCCGCGGGCGTGTCGTAGGCAAGATTGCTCATCGTCATGCTCTTTCCGTCGTCTTGCGCGGCTCAGTACGTCACTTCAGAATTGCCCAGGAACTCGTCGGAGATGCCTCTCGCCCGGTACACGTCGATCACTGCGCCACGGTTTTCGGCGTCGATTTCGGACTGCTTGCGCGGCCCGATCAGATCGTTGGGGTTGGCGACCTGGGCCGCGAGATTGTTCTGGTAGGAGCAGCCGAAGTCGGCATAGTGCTTGTTCTCCGACGTCTCGGTCAGGTCGTCGGGCCAACGCCCGCATTTGTCGGTCTGGGCCCGCACCGCGACGAAGGCGACACGCACCGGCGCGGACGCCTCCGGCACGGCCGACTGATAGGATGTCATGACGATGCGGTTGCGCTTGACGCCGGCCGCCATGGCGAGCCTAGCAAAATCGCGGCCGGCGGCGCGGGCGGCGACCTCGTTGGCGGAGCCGGATGGCATCGCGATCGTCAGCGCCGGCGCGGCGCTCTTGTCGTAGCCGTCAAGGAAGCCAAGCAGCGCGTCGCGCTGCTTGCCGGTCATGCCGCGATCGCCGGCGCCGACCGGCAGATCGATCTTCTGGCTCTTCTCGGCAATGACGATCGGATGCGTCGTGCGGTAGTCGTCCGGGATCGACCCGACTGTGATGCTGTCGCGATTGGCGCATCCGGCGAGCGACGCTGCAAGGGCGACCGCCAGTGCCGGGACCACCTGCCGGCCTATCCTTGCGATGCCGGATGCTGTCCGGACCGTCATGACCTTCGATGCTGACTTGGACATATCCGCATTCCCACTCATTTGTAGATGAAGCCGACGACGCCGTGGTAACGGCCGGCCGGCCTGTCGGTCTGCATGGTGCCGTAGACGCGATTGACGCGGCCGAGGAACATGCCGGCGCCGTCGCTCGGCGGGTTGAAATTGTCATCCGGCTTGGCCAGGTCGTTGCGCGCCACCGGCCGCGCCAGATAGGGCGTGATGATGATGACGAGCTCGCTTTCGTTGCGGACGAAGTCGCGGCTGCGGAAGAGCGTCCCGAGCACGGGGATCTTGGTCAGGCCGGGCAATCCGGTGACAGCCTGCCTGAGATCGTCGCGCACGAGGCCCGCGATCATCATCGAACCGCCGGAAGGCAGTTCCACCGTCGTATCGGCCAAGCGCTTGCGCAGCGACAAAGCGTTCATGCCGATGTTCCGATTGTCTGTGGATGCCGATACAGATCCTTCGGTCGTCGGTTCGGAAACCGACGTCCTCACCTTCAGGCTTATGCGACCGGGCGACAGAACAACCGGCTGGAACTCCAGCCCGATACCGTACTCGATCTTGTCGAGCGAATAGTTCTGCAGACCGGTCTGGTTGTCGGTGGACACGTTGGCGGAAACGCTCTTCACAATATTGTACTCGCCGCCGACCTTGAAGGTCGCCTTTTCCCCGGACACGGCGGTCAAAGTCGGCTCAGCCAGGGTCTTCATGACCCCCGACTGTTCCATTGCGTTGATATAGGACTGCAGCCCTGACGAGCTGATAGAGAGGCCCGCGTTCGACAGCGGTTTGCCAAGACCCATGTAAGGATCGCTGAGCGCCGCCCAGGAAATGCCGTTGCTGCCGCCGCTGGCGAGCATATTGACGCCGAGCTGTTTCATCACCGAGCGGCTGACTTCGGCGACGGTCACCTTGAGCGTCACCTGATCGTCGCCGATGATCTGCAACAGGTTGACGATCTTGGAGACCCGGCGTTCTTGGTCGGGGTTGTTGATGTCGACGCCGCCATTGACCGAGCCGCCGGCGGCGGTCTGCGAATATTGACCGGTGGTCGCTTCACCGCCCGAGACGAAGATGGTCGCGAGATCGACGGCGCGTTTGGCGTCGAGCGGCGTATCCACTGTGCCCGTCAGCACGACGTTGTCATTGAGCAGCTCGACCTTGATCTGCGAGGACGGGATGAAGCGCTTCAGATAGTCTTCCAGCCCGGCAACGTCGCGTTCGACGGCCAGATCCAGGCTGACGATCTGCTCGCCATTGGGACCGAAGACAAAGATGTTGGTCTCGCCGACCGCCTTGCCGAATAGGTAGATGCGCCGCGCCGTGCGCGTCACGGCATCAGCAACCGCCGGATTGGCGACGAGGATGTCATAGGCATCATTCGGCAGATCGATGACCACGGATTTGTTGAGGCCGAGCTTGACGCGTTGCGTGGCGACGGAAGCCGATACGCCGGCGCTCGCGGCTTTGGCTTCGACCAATCCCGAGGCGTTGGTGCCAATCAGAAGCAGGCCGATCGCCGCGGCCGCCAGGAAGGGCAGCAGTTTACTGTTTAGCCTCATTTCCTTGCTCCAACCTCGGAAACCTCGCCCGATTTGATCAGACGCACCGTTCCGCGTCGGCCATTGCCGTTGACCAGATAATCGGCTTCGTCCGCATTCTTTTCGTGGATGTCGGTGATCGGACGCAGCGCGAGCGTCAGGCGGTCCGCCATCTGCTGCGCGACGGTGATGATCTCTGCCTGTTGCGGCGTCAGCTCCAGTGTCGCGGTCTGGCCGACCCTGGTCTTCTTGCCTTCCTCATCTTCCTGGATGGTCTGGTCGATGGCCAGCACCCGGATGTTCTTGAGGATGGTCTCGGTGTTGAAGCCGCTGCCGCCGTTGCCGGTGTCGGCGCGGCGGGTCATGATGACGTCGACGAAGTCGTTGGGCAGGATGAAGCCGCCGGCGGAGGTGTCGGCCGATATCGCGGTGGCGACAGCGCGCATCCCTGAAGGCAGGATCGACGACATGAAGCTCTGCCCCTCGCCGACCAGCTTGGAGCGGCGCAGCGGCTCGCCCGTATACATGGCGACGCGCGCTACCGAGCCCTTGAGCTTTTCGACCGCGTCAGGTTCGGCGGCGCGTGTGATGAAATTGGCATTGACGCCGTCGGCCGGCCATTGTTCCCAGCTGATGTTGTTGCCGAGCTGGCTGCCCATTGCCACATCGCCGGAAAGCACCAGCACGTCCTGCAACGCGACCGCCGGCTGCGCGGGCGCATTGACAACGACCTGCGCTGGCGGCGCCACCACCATGTTCTTGGCGACATAGCCCGCGCCACCCGCCGCGACCGCAGCCACGCCCAGAATAATCAATCGGGATGCTGGCATTCGTCCGAAACCCTTCGCCTCGTGGCAAACCACCCACGCCTGGTCGGACTTTGCAGCCGCAATCGTCAAAACAAGGTTAATGTAATGCTTACGATCGTGATTAATTTAAGGTTTACTCAAATTAGATCGAACGGCCTGCCGTTAACAAAAAAAGGCGGCCAGGCCGCCTTCGGTCGCCGACATCGATGTCACCAAAACCTATGCCGTAAGCCTCTGCAGCGCCCAGACCATCAGCGGCGAATCCGGGAACGTGATCAGTCCACCGGCGCCAAGCGCGATGCCATAGGGAATGCCCACTTTCTCGTCGGCAAAGTAGCGCAGGAATCGGCTGTGGCCGGTATACGCGGCCAGCGGCGATTTCCGGTAAGCCAGGATTGCGATGGTCAGCAGTCCCCCGATGAAAGCCGACGTCACCAGATAGCCGATCAAGTTGATGTTGAGGCCCATCCAAAGAGCGGTCGCGGCCAGAAGCTTGGCGTCGCCGCCGCCCATGCCGCCGAGCGCAAAGAGGCCGAATGTCGTGGCAAGCACGAGGGCGCCGGCGGCGAAGTGCCAGCCATAGGTCGCCCAGTCCATCCCGGTGAGCGGCGCGACAAGCGCGAATGTCGCCACCAGCAATACGGGAATGCGGTTGGCGATCGTCATCGACAACGTATCGGAGATCGCAGCAAACAGCATGCAGAATGGGAAGACGACGAAGATTATGGCTTCGAGCATGAACAGGTGCCGTGAGACAATACCGCGCGCACTCTAAAGCAAGGCGCATTAACGATCGGTGAGTAGGGTGGCCGGATGCTGCAACGAACAAGGGCCGCCGCGAGGCAGCCCTTGTGTCAGAATGACTTCGCCGTCCCTCGGCTTATCACGGGCCCGACGGGGCGTTGTTGACAGCCGTGGCGATCGCAGAGAACTTGGTATTCAGCGCGGTGCCAAGCGAGGTAGCGCCGACCATGATGGCGAGCGCGATGAGAGCGGCGATCAGACCGTATTCGATGGCGGTCGCGCCGGATTCGTCCTTCACGAAACGTGCAATGAGATTAGACATGCGAGAGCTCCTACTCCACGTGTTACAGCACTTCCGTCAACTTCTCTTTGCGGTTGATCGGATGCTGCAAATCTAGGGAGAAGCCGTTTCGATCGGCTTAATAAACAGCCTTACCGATTCCTTTCCGGGCGCGAACGCACTGCGTGGTTAACCGCGGCCTAAACATTGTCAGCCGGCTCGAGGATCGAGCAAAGCGGCGCAAACCTGCGCTTGTGCAATGTTACTAAAACAGGAAGCGCCGTCGGCGCGTGGACGGGCGAGGCAAAGTCCTTAATCGCGGCCTGGTCCGGTTTAACCGTTGCTTCACCAATCTCGTTCATGTTCCGTTGAAGAATCCGCCTGCCGGGAGCTGTTCAATGAGGTTGTCGAGATCGCTGTTTCCAGTCGCCGCGCTGCTGGCGGCTGCAGCCTTGGTGATGCCGGCCAGGGCCGGCGCGGGTGTCGAAGTGACCATGAACCAGGCAAAGATCGTCAAATTGTCCCGTGCGGCCGACACCGTCGTCATCGGCAACCCGGCCATCGCCGATGCCTCGGTGCAGGACGCCTCGACCATCGTTCTCACCGGCAAAGGTTTTGGCGTCACTAATCTGGTCGTGCTCGACTCGGACGGCAGCCCGATCATCGATGAACAGGTGACCGTCGTGCGACAGGCCGCTTCCTCGGTGCGCATCTACAGGCGTGCCGAAGTCCAGACCATGTCCTGCACGCCCTATTGCGAGAGCGCCTACAAGACCGACGCCGAGAAGGCTTCCGAGACCGAAATGAGCGCTGCGCACTAAGCCCGAAGAGAGCGTCAGAGCAAGCGTTAAGGACAGCTTAAAGCCTGCCCGGCGAATTTAACGATCATCCAAACCGGACCTCAATGGGTTTTCGCTACCTTGCCGCCGGTACCGCAAGGGGATCGGCAGGAACGCAAATGAGCAAGGATGCCACATCCGGCGACGGCGTGGACAGCACGGCGCGCGGCAAACCCCGCCCCGGCTTCTTCAGCGACAGACGCGGCAGCACGGCAATGGAATTTGCGATGCTTGCCATCCCGTTCGCGCTTCTCGTCTTCGCTATTCTCGAGAGCTGCATCTCCTTTGCCGGCCAGGAGGTGATGGCCAACGTCACCGACGATGTCGCCCGCCAGTTGCGGACCGGCCAGTTGCAGAAGTCGAACGTCACCGAAGCCTCTATCAAGCAGCTGATCTGCAGCAGGCTGGAGATCATGGTGGCCAAGGACTGCCCGGGATTGCTGGTGGACCTGCGTGAATATCCGAGCTTCGCCGACGCAGCCACGGCGGGCTTCAAGATTGTGGATGGAGATATCGTGCTTACACAGGGCGCGAGCACGACAACCCCCGCCGTCTCGCCGGGATTGGCAGAGTCCATCAACATGTTGCGGGTGTTCTACAAATGGCCGGTGATGACCGATTTCCTGGCCCAGTCGATGGCAAATCTGAAGGACAAGAAAACACTGCATTTCGCTTCGGTGACCTGGCAGAACGAGCCATTCGACGACAATTGAGGCTGCTCGACGGCTAAAGCCGCGGCGTGGAGGACGATATGCATAGTGCGGGGGCACTCCGGGGGATTTCGGCAAAGGTTGAGCGGTTTTGCCGTGATCGCCGCGGCGTCGCGGCGATCGAGTTCGCGTTCATCGTGCCGGTACTGCTGATCATGTATTTCATCACGATGGAGGCCTCGCAGGCCATCGAGACCAGCAAGAAGGTCAGCCGCATCGGCAGCATGGTGGCGGATCTCGTCACGCAACAGCAGACCGTCGTGAAGGCCAACCTCGATGCAATAATGAAGATCGGCACATCGACGCTGCAGCCTTACAACCGTTCATTGCCGACGATCATCATCACAGGAATACAGATCACGGACGAAGCGACGCCGAGGGTGCAAGTCGCATGGTCGCGCAAGCTGGTGGGCACCACCTACAGCGCGGACGCGGCTGTGAATTCGATCACCACGGTGCCGGCGACGCTGACGATCCGCAACACCTTCCTGGTCCGGGTCGAGAGCGACCTCGGCTACAAACCGATCATCACCTGGTCCGCCAGCGATTCGCAGGGGCTCGGATTGACCTCGGCCTTCAACAACATATCGATGAGCGAGACCTACTACCTGCGGCCTCGCCGAAGCCCGACCATCCCCTGCAGCGACTGCTGACAGGCTACTCCTGTCCTGCCGTTTCCCGCCGCACGATCGCCTCGGCCATCGCATAATCCTTCTGCGAGACCGGCACGAAGCCGCCGGTATGCGCCCTCTCCAGAAGGTCGTACACATCGGGCGTCTGCGATTTGAGATTGGTCAGGAAGACGGTCAGCCGTCGTTTCGCCTCTGGATCGAGATCGCTGCGGACTGCATGCGGCCCGTAGCGCAACAGGTCGGAGGTCCATAACACCCTAAGCGACGCCCCAGGGATGCCGGCAGCCTCCAGCCGCTCGACCGTGCCGCCGGAATGGGCGGCTTGGCCGTCGGCATCGGCCGGCTCCCAGCCGAACAGGCCATCCGCGTCGCCGCCGCCCAACATCGTCTCGGCCGCCGTGGCCGAGACAGCGCGTGCCAGGAACGGCGAATCCTGCGCAATCTTGACCCCTGCGGCGGAAAGGGCCGCCAGCGGCAGCAGCGCGCCGCCGACATTGTCGGCCGGCGCAATCGCGATCCGATGCGAAGCCATGGCGGCAAGATCCTGAAGCCTGCCGTCGCGCGTCACCAGGACGGAGCGGATGCCGACGGCGCCGTCGGCGTCGACCGGCGCCACCAGTGGCTCGACACAGCCGCAGCGCTCCGAGGCCGTGGCATAGGCAAGCGCCGAATAGACCGCGTATTGCACGCGACCGCTCGCCTGCGCCTCGATCAGCGCCGCGTAGTCACGCGCAACGACGAACTCGACCTTCATGCCGAGCGCGTTGGCATAGGCTTCCGTCAGACGCGCAAGCCCAGGGACGGTGTTGCCGCCGCCCGGCTCGGCAACGATGCCGATGCGGAACGTGCCGATGTCGTCACGCCAGTCGGCGTGTGCCGGCCATGCGGCGGCGCCGGACGCCAAGAGAGCGGCCGCGCACATTTTCACGGCCTGCCTTGCCGCGGTCTTGCCGCGCCTCGCCATGCTTGCTTTGCTCCCGCGATATCCACGCCTCGTCGCAACTATGGCGCGAAGCGGTTGCGGTTTGGTTTCCGATTTGCCAACGCCGCCGCGGAACCCTATGTCTGGCAGCCAGGACTGACAACAATGACACCCATGGCGCGCGCGTTCCTGTTCGTTCTCGATTCTTTCGGCATCGGCGGCGCGGCCGACGCCGAACGCTATGGCGATGCCGGCGCCGACACGTTCGGACATATCTTCAAGGCCTGCGCCGAAGGCCGCGCCGACCGGGAAGGTCTACGCAAAGGACCGCTCGCCGTGCCCAACATGATGTCGCTCGGGCTTGGCCTGGCGGCACGGACGGCAACCGGACTGCAGCTCGACGCCGACACGCCGCTGATCGCCTCGGCCTTCCACGGCGCCGCCCAGGAGGTGTCAAGCGGCAAGGACACGCCGTCGGGCCATTGGGAGATCGCAGGACTGCCCGTGCGCTTCGACTGGGGCTATTTTCCCGACACGGTGCCTGCCTTCCCGGCCGAGCTGACCGACGCGATCATCCGCGAAGGCAAGGTGCCGGGTATCCTCGGCAATTGCCATGCGCCGGGAACCGAGATCATCGAGCGGCTCGGCGAAGAGCATATCCGCACCGGCAGACCGATCTGTTACACGTCGGTGGACTCCGTGTTGCAGATCGCCGCGCATGAAACGCATTTCGGCCTGGAGCGGCTTTATGAGCTTTGCCTGACGGTGCGCCGGCTCGTCGATCGCTTGAAGATCGGCCGCGTGATCGCGCGGCCTTTCGTGGGCGAGACGCCCGCCACGTTCCAGCGCACCCACAACCGCCGCGACTATGCGGTGCCGCCGCCTGAGCCGACCCTGCTCGACCGGCTGACGGAGCGCGGCAGCAAGGTCATCGCGGTCGGCAAGATCGGCGACATCTTCGCTCATCGCGGCATCTCGCAGGTGCGCAAGGCAGGCGGCAACATGGCGATGTTCGACAAGGCGCTCGGCGCCATGGACGATGCCGGCGAAGGCGACCTGGTCTTCGCCAATTTCGTCGACTTCGACACCGAGTTCGGCCACCGGCGCGATGTCGCCGGCTATGCCGCCGCGCTCGAGGCCTTCGACCGCCGGCTGCCCGAGGCGCTGTCGCGCATCAGGCCGGGCGACCTTCTCATCCTCACCGCCGATCACGGCAACGACCCGACCTGGCGCGGCACCGACCATACGCGTGAGCGCGTCCCGGTGATCGGCATCGGGCCGGGGCTGAAGGGCGGCGACATCGGACTCAGGCCAACCTTCGCCGATATCGGCGAAACCGTCGCGGATCACCTTGGCCTGGCAGCCGGACGCCATGGAACATCATTCCTCGCAACGATAGGCGTCCATGCCTGAACTGCCTGAAGTCGAAACCGTCCGGCGCGGACTGCAGCCGGTCCTGGAAGGGGCGCGGCTGGTCAAGGTCGAAGCGCGCAGGCCCGACCTTCGCTTTCCTTTTCCCGAGCGCTTTTCGGAGCGGCTGACAGGCAAGACCGTGACGGCGCTTGGCCGGCGCGCCAAATATCTGACGATGCATGTCGAAGATGGTCCGGTGCTGATCTGCCACCTCGGCATGTCGGGGTCATTCCGGTTCGAAACCGCCGGGAGCAGCGGGGTTCCCGGCTCCTTCCATCACGAGCGCTCGAAGATCGCCGCGCACGACCACGTCGTGTTCGACGTCACCTCGCCGATGGGCGTGCGGTCCAGCATCATCTTCAACGACCCGCGCCGCTTCGGCTTCATGCTGTTTGCCGAAGGCTCGCCGGACACGCATCCGATGCTGGCGGGACTCGGCATCGAGCCAACCGGCAACGCGCTCGACGGCCCCCTGCTCGCCTCGCTGCTGAAGGATCGCAGATCGCCGCTCAAGGCGGCGCTGCTCGACCAGCGCCTGATCGCCGGGCTCGGCAATATATATGTCTCGGAAGCACTGTGGCGCGCCGGGCTCTCGCCGCTGCGCGAAGCCGGCACCATCGCTGGCTCGGCCAAGAAGGCGAAAGGACAAAGCGAACGCCTCGCCGAGGCGATCCGCTCGGTCATCGCCGATGCGATCGCCGCCGGCGGCTCATCGCTGCGCGACTATGTCCAGGCCGACGGATCGCTCGGCTATTTCCAGCACTCCTTCGCCGTCTACGATCGCGAAGGAGAGCCATGCCAGAAGCCGGGCTGCCGTGGCCACGTCGAACGCATTGTGCAGAGCGGCCGCTCGACCTTCTATTGCCGGACCTGTCAGCGGTAAGCTAGGAACGGTATCGATCATCCCACCCCCGCGGAGGAAGCGAACCATGACCTATGAAACCATTCTCGTGGAGATACGCGGCAAGGTCGGGTTGATCACGCTGAACCGGCCCAAGGCGCTCAATGCTCTGAATTCGCAGGTGCTTGCGGAGGTGGTTGCGGCGGCGAGCGCGTTCGATGCCGATCCCGCCATCGGCGCGATGGTGCTTACGGGCTCGGAAAAGGCGTTCGCCGCCGGCGCCGACATCAAGGAAATGCAGGCGATGTCCTTCGCCGACGCCTACACGCAGGATTTCTTCGTCGGCTGGGAGGAATTCACGCGCACGCGCAAGCCCGTCATCGCGGCGGTCGCGGGCTACGCGCTCGGCGGCGGCTGCGAGCTGGCCATGATGTGCGACTTCATCATCGCCGGCGACAACGCCAAATTCGGCCAGCCCGAGATCACCCTCGGCGTCATGCCGGGCATGGGCGGCTCGCAGCGGCTGACCCGATTCGTCGGCAAGTCCAAGGCGATGGACATGTGCCTGACCGGGCGGATGATGGACGCGGCCGAGGCCGAGAGGAGCGGGCTGGTGTCGCGGGTGGTCCCGGTCGCCGAGCTGCTCGACGAAACGCTGAAGGCGGCGGCGAAGATCGCCGAGTTCTCACTGCCGTCGGTGATGATGACAAAGGAGGCCGTCAACCGCGCTTACGAGACGACGTTGGCCGAGGGGCTGCGCTTCGAGCGCCGTCTTTTCCACTCGCTGTTTGCGCTCGACGACCAGAAAGAAGGCATGGCCGCCTTCGTCGAGAAGCGGAAGCCGAACTTCACCAACCGCTAAAGCATGTCTCCCGAAAGTGGGAACCGGTTTCGGGATAAAGACATGCGTAAAACCAAAGACCTAAAGCGCATGGAGCGAATCTGAAAGATCGCGACGCGCTTTGGCGCTTCGCCCAGGTGGCCGCGATTTTGCGGGACATGACGTCGAGGCCCAAAAAGACCGCGAAGCGGCGTTGACGAGGCGGAAAAGCTGAACTATAAGCCGCACCAACCGAGGCGGCCCGTGGCTGCCCGTTCGTTTTTTGCGCCCTGCGACAACGCTGGCGTTCACCAGATCAGAAGAGAGGCATCATGGCCAATACTTCCTCGGCCAAAAAGGCTACGCGCAAGATCGCCCGCCGCGCTGCGGTCAACAAGAACCGCCGCTCGCGCGTCCGCACCTATGTCCGCAAGGTCGAAGAGGCGCTGGCCGCCGGCGACAAGGCCGCTGCGGTGGAAGCCTTCAAGGCTGCTGAACCGGAATTGATGCGCGCCGCCACCAAGGGCGTCGTCCACAAGAACACGGCTTCCCGCAAGGTTTCGCGACTGGCTCAGCGGGTCAAGACGCTGTCGGCCTGACCGACTCAATCCTCGATCCGTCGATTTGGAACCCGGCCGCACAGGCCGGGTTTTTTCGTTTGCCGGCAAGTACTTAAAAAGTTCGCCCGCAAGCTGCACTTGTGAGGCGATTCAAATGCCGGTATTGTTTTGCCGGCATATACAGCGCCGCTTATATCTGCGCGCCTCCGCCGCGGCACCTGCCCAAATTCCCCTGTCAGAAATTCCTCATTCTTTTCAGGTACTTACAGACGGTCATCCACAGCTTGTTCAACGCACGGCCGGACCGCGGGGGAGAAGTAGCTGTCAAGAGAATTATTTCAGAATATTTCGTTTCGGGCGGTCTTTTTCATATTCGCCGGAAAAGGGTTTGAATCACAATGGCTTTGTCAAAACGTGCCGTCGCAGCACCCGAATTCAAGTCCCGTTCGGTAACCAGATTCGTTAAAAAACCGTTAGATGTGGCCTTGCCCTATCCACAGCGATTTCGGTAATGTCCATCCATCGAAGGGACGGGCACTAAGCCCCTGACCCAGCCTGAATCGGCCAGCACAAAATGGCAGAATTCATGACGTGGAGCAATTCCGCGCGTGGCTTGGTTTGTCTCTTCGGTGCGGTAGGGGACTGGCGTAATTGTACATTGGCGGTCGATGTCTCGCCGGCGTTTTCGCCGGAGGGTGGCGTATTGCCTTGTCTTTGTCGGAAGCCGGCGTGCGGAGCCGGCGGCTGGTCCCTTGCGCGAGTTGCGATGACCGTTTGCCGGCGGCGGCAGCGGCAGCGCGGCGAATGAGGTCGCCGGACCAAGGATGCAGGAGGCGCATCCCCGGCGGGAAAAGGGTACGAGAAGACAAGGAACTGTGATCATGCAAAGCGGCATCGAGAGGGAGATAGCGGGCGATCTCCCATTTCCAGCAACTTTTGTCGGAGAGGGCGACGTGGCGGTATCCAGCGACGCGGAACAGAAGTTCGAACGGGTCAAGGCCCAGTTGAAGGCGCGTCTCGGGGCCGAGGTCTATTCGAGCTGGTTTGGTCGCATGAAGGTCGCCGAGGCTTCCCGCGGCATTGTCCGCATCTCGGTGCCGACCGCCTTCCTGCGGTCATGGATCAACGGCCACTATCTCGAGCTTATCGCGGAGCTGTGGCGGCATGAGGATCCCGACGTCCTCAAGATCGAGATCGTCGTGCGCACCGCGACGCGCCAGGGGCGCAACCATGTCGAGCCGGAAATCGCGCCGGCCCGCAAGACGACCAGGCAGACGCACACCGCGCTGGCCAACGGCACCGCGAGCGCCGGACGCGTGGAACAACGGGCGCCGGCGCCCCGCCAGGGCGCATCCGCGGAACCGGAGTTCCGCCACAATGTTCTGGGGTCGCCACTCGACCCGCGCTACACGTTCGCCTCCTTCATCGAGGGACCGTCCAACAGGGTGGCCTTCGCGGCGGCGAGAGCCGTGGCGGAATCGCAGTCGAGCGCGGTGCGTTTCAACCCGCTTTTCCTGCATGCCACCGTCGGGCTCGGCAAGACGCATCTCTTGCAGGCGATCGCGGCGGAATCGCTGCGGCACAATCCGAAGTCGCGCGTCGTCTATCTGACGGCGGAGTATTTCATGTGGCGCTTCGCCACCGCGATCCGCGACAACAACGCGCTGACGCTGAAGGAGCAGCTGCGCGACATCGATCTCCTGATCATCGACGACATGCAGTTCCTGCAAGGCAAATCGATCCAGCACGAATTCTGCCACCTCATCAACATGCTGCTCGACAGCGCCAAGCAGGTGGTGGTCGCGGCCGACCGGCCGCCGTCGGAGCTGGAATCGCTGGAGCCTCGCGTGCGGTCGCGCCTCAATGGCGGCGTGGCGCTTGAAATGTCGGCGCCGGATTTCGCCATGCGGCTCGGCATGCTGAAGCTGCGCCGCGCCACCGCCAAGAGCGATGACACCTCGCTCGACATCTCGGACGAGATCCTGGAGCATGTCGCCCGTACGGTCACCGGCAGCGGGCGCGAGCTTGAGGGCGCCTTCAACCAGCTTCTGTTTCGCCAGTCCTTCGAGCCGCAGATCACGATCGACCGCATCGACGAGATCCTCGGCCACATCTATCGCTCGGGCGAGCCGAAGCGGGTGCGCATCGAGGACATCCAGCGCATCGTGGCGCGCCATTACAACGTGTCGAAGACGGAGCTTCTGTCCAACCGGCGCACGCGCACCATCGTCAAGCCGCGGCAGGTGGCCATGTATCTGTCGAAAGTGATGACGCCGCGCTCGCTGCCGGAGATCGGGCGGCGTTTCGGCGGCCGCGACCACACGACCGTGCTGCATGCCGTGCGCAAGATCGAGGACCTTTCGGGCGGCGACAACACGCTCGCGCAGGAGCTCGAACTGCTCAGAAGGCTGATCAACGACCAGGCCTGAGGCAATGCGAAAATGGCCGGCGACCCGCTTCGCCGGCTTTATCCCCAGAAAGCCCGCGCAACCGGCTCGAACCGGTGCCGCGGGCTTGCCTTTGCAGGCTTTTTACTGTCAGCTTACGGAGATTCTGGAAGCCTTTCAGGGCTTTCGCGGGATGCCGCCTGCCGGTGACCCGTTCATTCATTGAAGCGAGCCTGTTCGTCATGCGTGTTATCCTGGAACGGTCAAATCTCCTGAAGTCACTCAACCACGTCCACCGAGTGGTCGAGCGGCGCAACACCATCCCGATCCTCTCCAACGTGCTGCTCAGCGCCGAGGGCGCGAGCCTCGAGATGAAGGCGACCGACCTCGACCTCGAGGTGACGGAGGCGACACCCGCCAAGGTCGAGCGCGGCGGCGCGACGACGGTGCCGGCGCATCTGCTCTATGACATCGTGCGCAAGCTTTCCGATGGCGCGGAGGTGATGCTGAAGACGGACGAGGACGGCAACGCGATGACCGTCACCTCCGGACGTTCGAGCTTCCGCCTGCAGTGCCTGCCGCAATCCGACTTCCCGGAGCTCTCGGCCGGCTCGTTCTCGCACATCTTCCGGCTGGAATCGGCGGCGCTGAAGGGGCTGATCGACAAGACCCAGTTCGCCATCTCGACCGAGGAAACGCGCTACTACCTCAACGGCATCTACCTGCACGCCGTCGAAGTCGGCGGCAAGCTGAAGCTGCGCTCGGTGGCGACCGACGGACACCGCCTGGCGCGCGCCGAGATCGACGCGCCGGCCGGTTCGGAAGGCATGCCGGGCATCATCATTCCGCGCAAGACGGTGAGCGAGCTGCAGAAGCTGGTCGACGACCCCGATGTCGCGGTGACGACGGAACTGTCGGACACCAAGATCCGCTTCACCATCGGCAGCGTCGTTTTGACCTCGAAGCTGATCGACGGCACCTTCCCCGACTATCAGCGCGTGATCCCGACCGGCAACGACAAGAAGCTGATCATCGATCGCCAGAGCTTCGCCGCCGCGGTCGACCGCGTCTCGACCATTTCCTCCGAACGCGGCCGGGCCGTGAAGCTGTCGATCAATGACGGCCAGCTCACGCTCGCGGTCAACAATCCGGATTCGGGCAGCGCGACCGAGGAACTGGCGGCCGACTATTCGTCGGATCCGATCGAGATCGGCTTCAACGCCAAATACCTGCTCGATGTGGCGGCCCAACTCACCGGGTCGGAGGCCAAGTTCATGCTGGCCGACGCCGGCTCGCCGACGCTGATCCATGACATGGCCGACGAAACCGCGCTCTATGTGCTGATGCCGATGCGGGTCTAGGTCTCTTTGTCGACGCAATTCCGGACGGAAACCCGCAGTGCACTTTTCCTGGAATTGCTTTAGCGGACCTGATGTGTCGCCGTGACCGCGGATGCGAAACAGCTTCGGCAGCAAAGCTACATAAGTAAGTTAACGCTTACGAATTTCCGCAACTATGCGGCACTTTCGCTGGAACTTGCCCCTGGCGCGGTGGTGCTGTCGGGCGACAATGGCGCCGGCAAGACCAATCTCCTGGAAGCGATCTCGTTCCTGACGCCTGGCCGGGGCCTGCGCCGCGCGCCTTATGCGGATGTGGCGCGCGAAGGCGGCGACGGCGGCTTCGCCTTGCATGCGCGCATCGAGGGGCCGGAGGGCCAGGTCGAGATCGGCACCGGCATTTCCGGCGGCGACGCCGCCGGCGAAGGCGGCAGGAAGGTGCGGATCAACGGCGCGCCGGCGCGATCGGCCGAGGATATGCTCGAATGGCTGCGGGTCGTCTGGCTGACGCCGGCGATGGACGGGCTGTTTCCCGGGCCGGCGGCGGACCGACGCCGCTTCCTCGACCGGCTGGTGCTGGCGATCGACCCTGGCCATGGCCAGCGCGCGCTCGACTATGAGAAGGCCATGCGTGGGCGTAACCGTCTGCTTACCGAAGGTTCCCGCGACGGCGCCTGGTTCGACGCGATCGAGACGCAGATGGCCGAAACCGGCGTGGCGATCGCCGCGGCGCGGGCCGAGTTGGTGCGGCTGCTTGCCGCCATGATCGACAGATTGCCCGGCAGCGGGCCGTTTCCGCAGGCCGATATCAGCCTCGCCGGCGATCTTGAAAGCGCGCTTGGCAGCGCACCGGCGGTCGATGTTGAGGAACGCTATCGCGCCGCTCTTGCCAATGGCCGTGAACGCGACCGCGCCGCCGGCCGCACGCTGGACGGTCCGCACCGCTCCGATCTCGTGGTGCGGCATCGGCCGAAGTCGATGCCGGCGGAACTTTGCTCGACCGGCGAGCAGAAGGCGCTGCTGGTCGGTATCGTGCTGTCGCATGCCAGGCTGACCGGCGAGATGTCGGGTCTGACGCCGATCCTGCTCTTGGACGAGATCGCCGCGCATCTCGATGCAGGCCGGCGCGCAGCGTTATTTTCAATCCTCGAGGAGCTCAACTGCCAGGCCTTCATGACCGGCACGGATGCCGCCCTGTTCTCGAGCCTTGAAGGCCGGGCGCAGTTCCTGACGGTCGATCATGGCAGCGTCGAGCCGACCGGCTAGCCCGTGAAGAAGCTATTTCGGCGCTGCGCCACCAGGCTTTGCCTTGCGTCGTGCGAAACCTTTGCCTCGTCATGTGGACCACAAGGCTTTGCCTTGCGCTTACTGACAAGGCTCTGCGCCAGCGATAAAGTCCAGCCATGACCGATGCCGCCCTCACCGACGAAGAGCTCGAACGCTATGCCCGCCACATCGTGCTGCCGGAGATCGGCGGGCCAGGGCAGCAGAAGCTGAAACGAGCGCGGGTGCTGGTGATCGGCGCCGGCGGGCTCGGCGCGCCGGTACTGGAATATCTTGCCGCCGCCGGCGTCGGCACGCTCGGCATCGTCGACGACGACACGGTTTCGCTATCCAACCTGCAGCGGCAGGTGATCCATGGCAGCGATACGATCGGCATGGCCAAGACCGACAGCGCCGCGGCAGCGATCATGCGCCTCAACCCCAACGTCGCGGTGGAAACGCACGGCCTGAGGCTAACGGAAGAGAACGCCCCTGCCCTCGTCGCCTGTTACGATGTCGTTGTCGACGGTTCCGACAATTTCGAGACGCGCTACGCGGTCGCCGATGCCTGCGCCAGCGAGAAGAAGCCCCTGGTGACGGCCGCCGTCGGCCGCTTCGACGGCTCGGTCACGGTGCTGAAACCGTTCGAGACAGGCGCCGACGGCAAGCGCAACCCGAGCTATCGCGACCTGTTCCCAGAGGCGCCTCCCGAAGGGCTGGTGCCGTCCTGCGCCGTTGCCGGCATTGTCGGCGCGCTGACGGGCGTCATCGGCGCGCTAGAGGCAATGGAGGCGATCAAGCTGATTACCGGCATAGGCGATCCGCTCATCGGCCGGCTACTGCTCTATGACGGGCTCACAGCCCGCTTCGACACCATCCGCTACAAGGCCGTCTGAGCGTATGGACCAGACCGTCGGCATTTCCATAATCGGCCTTCCCGCGGATTTCGACGGATGGGGCGACTTGCTCGCGCTGATCCGCCGCGCCTTTGCCTATATGGACGGCGTCATCGACCCACCGTCATCGGCGCATCTTCTGAGCGCCGACAACCTTGCCGGGAAGGCGAAAAAGGAGACGTGCTTTGTGGCCGTCGAGAACGGCCGCGTCGTCGGCTGCGTCTTCGCGCTGGAGCGGGCGCGGGATTTCTATGTCGGCAAGCTCGCGGTCGAGCCAGAGCTCCAGAGTCAGGGCGTGGGAGCCCGGCTGATGCAAGCGGTGGAGGATCTTGCCCGCGAACGCGGCAAGGATGCGATCGAGCTGCAGACCCGCATCGAGCTGACCGCAAACCACGCGGCCTTCGCCCGGCTCGGCTTTCGCGAGACCGGGCGCACGGCGCATGCGGGCTATGACAGGCCGACCTCCATCACCATGCGCAAGGTGCTGTCTTGAGTCTTGCCCTCAGCCCGGAAGAACAGGCGATCGCCGCCAGCCAGGACGGCGCGGGCATGGCGATGCGCATCGTTGCCGAAAGCGCAAGGCTGCTCGGCGCGCCGGGGCTGATCCCGATCGCGTCCGCGCATATCGACGGGGCGCTCTATCACGGCGATTCCGGCACGCTGTTCGCCGAAAGGCTGGTCGAAGGCGGCACGAAGGTCGCGGTGCGCTCGACGCTCAATGTCGGAGCGCTCGACCTGATGGGCTGCTCGCGCATCCGCCTGGAAGAGCCGCAGCGCGGCATGGCGCGGCGAATGATGGAAGCCTATCGCAAGCTCGGCTGCGAGCAGAGCTGGACCTGCGCGCCCTATCAGGCCGGACACAGGCCGGCACAGGGCAGCGATGTGGCCTGGGGCGAGTCCAACGCGGTCGTCTTCTGCAACTCGGTGCTGGGCGCGCGCACCAACCGCTACGGCGATTTTCTCGACATTGCCTGCGCCATCACCGGCCGCGCGCCGGACTACGGCCTGCATCGGCCTGAAAACCGCCGGGCGCGGCTTGTGTTCGACGTCTCGGGCCTGTCGCCCTCCTTCCTTGCCTCGGAGATCGCCTGGCCTGTCCTGGGCAGCCTCTACGGCCGCGAGGTCGGCAACGCGATCGGCGTCCTCAGAGGCGTGGCCGGTCATCCCGGCGAGGATGCGCTGAAAGCCTTCGGCGCGGCGGCCGCATCGTCTGGCGCGGTCGGCCTGTTCCACATAGCCGGCGTCACGCCCGAGGCTCCCGACGTCGCAACCATTCTGGCCGGGCCGGAACCGGAAGCGGTGATCCGCGTGACGCCTGAGATGGTTGCCAGGGCCCGCGCGGGCCTGTCGACCGCGGCAGCGCCAAAAGCCATCGATGCGGTGGCGATCGGCAGCCCGCATCTGTCGCACGCCGAGTTCGATACCCTGGAGCGGTTGATCGCCGGGCGGCGGCTCGCGGTGCCGATCTATGCCTGCACCGGCCGCCACGCGCTTGCCCTGCTGGAGAAGGACGGCCGGCGAAAGAGGCTCGAGGCCAGCGGCGTGGTCATCGTCGCCGACACATGCGTGGTGGTGACGCCGATCATGCCCGACATCGGCAACGGCGTGCTGATGACCAATTCGGGCAAGTTTGCCCATTACGCGCCGGGCAACACCGGCTATGCGGTGCTCTACGCTTCGCTCGCCGACTGCGTCGAAAGCGCGGTCCGCGGCAAGCCGGTCTTCACGGATGTCGCCGCATGAACGCCTCCGCCGAAATCCTGGTACCGGGCAAGGCCGGCGAAGGCGAGGCGCTGGTGCTGACGGCGCCGATCAGCTTCTGGGGCGGCGTCGACCCGAAGACAGGCCGCATCGCCGATGTCCGCCACCCGCAGCATGGCGAAGTCATTGCCGGCCGCGTGCTGTTCCTGCCGGGCACGATCGGCTCGTCATCGGCTTCGGCGGTGCTGATGGAGCTTGTCCACAACGGCCGGGCGCCGGTGGCCCTGGTGTTGCACGAGCCGGACGCCATCCTGCTGCTCGGCCTGATCGTCGCCCGGGAAATGGGCTGGGAAACGCCGATTGCGGCAAGGCTTGAACGCGATCAATTCGACAGTTTTCGAGGCGGCCAGGTGGCCGTCGGCGCCGACGGGTCGATCTCGCGGCGTCCTGCTATTCCGGATGGGCCGTTATGAGCATTCTCATTCGCCCGGCGGCAAGGAACGACGCGTTGCACGTCGCAGCGATCGTCGACATCGCCGGGCACGGCATCGATCTCGACAGCTGGATTAGGGACAGCGGCCAAGACCATGCAGTGCTGGAGGCGGCGCGTCGGGCTGCATCCGCCGATGCGAACTCGCCCTATCATTTCTCAAAGTCCTGGCTGGTCGAGGTGGATGGGACGATAGCTGGCGGACTGGTCGGAGAGCTGCTTGCAAATAACCAGGACAACGCGGCGGAGATCTCGCCGGCCCTCATGCCTCTGGTCACGCTGGAAACAAGACTGATCGGCTACTGGTCCATCCTCGCGATTGCCACCTATCCCGAGTTCCGCGGCAAAGGCTTGGCAACCCGGCTGCTTGCTCATGCCGGCAAACTCGCCAGCTCAGCCGGAGCGAAAGGCCTGTGTCTGACCGTTGAAGACTCCAATTTTGCAGCAATTTCCGTCTATCAAAGGCTCGGCTTCGTTGCGGCCGACAAACTTCCCTGGATCGCTTATGGCGGCAGGAGCGGCCCAATCGAATGGGTCATGATGAAGCGGGACTTCTGATGCCGCCCGCGATTCATTTGTAACTCAGGTCCTCAGCGGCAGAACACGGTCCGGCGGGCGGTGGCCGTCGAAGAAGGCGCGGATGTTGATGATCACCTTCTCGCCCATGTCGATGCGGCCCTCGAGCGTGGCCGAGCCCATATGAGGCAGAAGCACCACCTTGCCCTTGGCGGCAAGCTTCAACAGCTTGGTGTTCAGCGCCGGCTCGTGCTCATAGACGTCGAGGCCGGCGCCGGCGATCTTGCCGTCATGGATCAGCTTGATCAGCGCTTCCTCGTCGATGATGTCGCCGCGCGCCGTGTTGACCAGGTAAGCCGAAGGCTGCATCAGCGCCAGCCGGCGGCCGGACAAAAGATGGAACGTCGCCGGCGTCGAGGGACAATTGACCGAGATGATGTCCATGCGGGCCAGCATCTGGTCGAGGCTTTCCCAATAGGTCGCCTCCAGCTCCTCCTCGACGGCCGGCAGCACGCGGTGCCGGTTGTGGTAGTGGATCGAGAGGCCGAAGGCCTTGGCCCGTCTGGCAACCGCCGTGCCGATGCGGCCCATGCCGACGATGCCGAGTCGTTTGCCCCAGATGCGCCGGCCGAGCATCCAGGTCGGCGACCAGCCGGCCCATTTCTTCTCGCCGGTCAGCACATTGGCGCCTTCGGCGAGCCTGCGCGGCACGGCGAGCATCAGCGCCATGGTCATGTCGGCGGTGTCTTCGGTGAGCACGTTCGGCGTGTTCGTGACGGTGATGCCTTTCTTGGCGGCCGCCGCGACGTCGATCTTGTCGACGCCGTTGCCGAAATTGGCGATCAGCTTGAGGTTTTCGCCGGCCTGCGCGATCAGCGCCGCGTCGATGTGGTCGGTGATGGTGGGAACCAGCACGTCGGCTTCCTTGACCGCCGCGACCAGCTCCGGCTGGGTCATCGGCCGGTCCTCGACGTTCAGCCTTGCGTCGAACAGCTCGCGCATGCGGGTCTCGACAGGGTCGGGCAGCTTGCGCGTGATGACGACGAGGGGCCGTTTTTTGCCTGCCATTTTATCCCCGAAGCTTGCTAGATCAGGTTGACGTCTCGTTGAATCGTCATCCTGATCCTGCTCTTTTTTGGAGCATGATCGTTTCCGAAAACCGATTCCCACTTCTCGGGATCATGCTCTCGAAACCGATCTCGTTGAGACCTCTTTAACCAAGACCGGCGAAACTTGTAGCCAGTCGCGGCATCAGCCCACTCCTGTAACAAGCGGTGCCGCCGAAGACAAAGAAAAAGGGGCGCTCATCCGACGGACCGGCGCCGAAAGGAACGAAAGTGTCTGGTTTCGCGTCGCTTCGCCTGGCCCTCAGCGCAGCCATTCTTGGCGTCCTCCTTTGCGCGCCGCAGGCATTCGCGCAAAGCGCGGCCGCGCCGGCGCAAACCATAACGCTTGGTCCGAGCGGTTTGCCGCTGCCGCGCTTCGTCAGCCTGAAACCGGCCCGCGTCAATTCGCGCGTCGGCCCCGGCGCCAATTATTCCGTCAACTGGATGTATCTGAAGGCCGGCCTGCCGATGGAAGTCATCCAGGAATTCGACACATGGCGCCGCGTGCGCGATGCCGACGGATCGGAGGGCTGGATCAACCAGTCGCTGCTTTCCGGCCGGCGCACCGCCATCGTCGCGCCCTGGCAGCGCGGCAAGGGCGGGCAGGTCAACCTGCTCGACGAGCCCGACAAGGACGCCGGTGTCATCGCCATCATCGAGCCGGGCGTGATCGGCTCGATCAAGAAATGCGACGGCCAATGGTGCGAGATGACCTTTGATGGTCACACCGGCTGGATGGCCCAGTCGCAGGTGTGGGGCGCTTATCCCGGCGAGAAGTTCAAGAACTGAGGCGCATCGAGATTCAGGTGAGGCCGGCCTGCGAATGGCGGCTTCCTGCGCTTTCGGTGCTGACGTACTTTCAGTACGCTCCGCTCCGGTTCTCGGAAACCATCGCCTCTAGCCGGCAGCGCCGCTGCGGTCGCGGCCAATGCGGCCGAGATGCGTATCCTGAAAAGCGGTGGGCAGCTTGAGGCCGTAGCCGAGGGCACGGTCGATGGCGATGTGCGCTATCCAGATAAGCGCCACCGCGGTTGTGAGCGGACCAGAGAGCAACGCGCCCGCGAGCAGAAGGACCAGCGGGGCAATCAGGATATGCAAGGCGTTATAGGTGACGGCGCCGAGGCGCGGCCCGGCGAGGTAGCCCAGCATCGACAGGTCCGGCGCCAGGATAAGCAGCGCAAACAGCCACCAGGAAAAGTGGGCCAGCGCGTAGCAAACGACGGCCAAGGCGGCGACGGTGACCCACTCAAACCGGACGATCAGGTCGACGGGCCGCGTCGCCACGGGATCAGTCGCCGCGCTTCGGGCGAAGCCTCACGACGATGTCGACATTGGCGATCTCCATGCCCTCCGGCGGTGCCGGCAGGTTGGAGACGGTGACCGGTCCGCTTTCGATGTCGAAAATCCGGTTCTCGCCCTCGACGTAGAAGTGATGATGGTCGGAGGTGTTGGTGTCGAAATAGGTTTTCGAGCCTTCGACCGCCAGGATGCGCAGCAGCCCGGCCTCTGTGAATTGATGGAGCGCGTTATAGACCGTCGCCAATGAAACCGGCACGCCGGCGGCGATCGCCTCTTCATGCAGTTCCTCGGCCGAAAGGTGGCGGTCGCCCTTGGCGAAAAGCAGATCGGCCAGCGCGATGCGCTGGCGCGTCGGCCTCAGGCCGGCTTCGCGAACCCGCTTGTCCACAGCGACATTTTCCTTCCGGTAGCCCGAATCCATCTCTTCGCTTCGAAGCTTGTTGCCCAGCCCATCAACAGGTCCAGAGTGGCAAAAAGACGTCGAAAGCCAAAACCGGACATCAGCCGACATATATTCTGTAGTCTGAATGCGATCAATAGCGCGCATTGACCCGGGCAGGCGCACGGGTTAAGCGCAAACGCCGGTTTCCGGCCGCAAACAGAGTGTGTTAGGAAACCAACGAGAAGGGCGCCCTGCCGCCCGCGAAAGAACACGGGGACGGAAATTTGATGGCGGATCAAAAGTCCAGCTACGATTACGAGGAACTGCTCGCCTGCGCCCGCGGCGACCTGTTCGGGCCGGGCAACGCCCAGCTGCCCTACCCACCTATGCTGATGTTCGACCGCATCACCGAGATCAGCGAGACCGGCGGCGCTTTCGACAAGGGCTTCATCCGCGCCGAATTCGACATCAAGCCGGACCTGTGGTTCTTCGCCTGCCACTTCATCGGCAATCCAATCATGCCGGGCTGCCTCGGCCTCGACGCCATGTGGCAGTTGACGGGTTTTTATCTCGGCTGGCTGGGCGAACCCGGCAAGGGCATGGCGCTTTCGACCGGCGAGGTGAAGTTCAAGGGCATGGTGACACCGTCGGTGAAGAAGGTGGAGTACGGCGTCGACTTCAAGCGCGTGATGCGTGGCCGGCTGGTGCTCGGCATCGCCGATGGCTGGCTTAAGGCGGATGGCGAACCCATATACGCCGCCACGGATCTGAAGGTCGGCCTGTCCAAACAGTCGGCCGCCTGACCGTTTTTCGCCACGGCGTCCGCGTACCCAATGGGCGCCACGTCAGTTTATTTGCGTATGATCACAGGCGAAAACCGGCTAGGTTTTCCGCCCGGATACGCCGGAAGGAGTTGCGAATGAGACGGGTCGTAGTGACAGGGCTCGGCATTGTGTCGTCGATCGGCAACAATGCCAATGAGGTCCAGAGCTCGCTTTACGATGCCAAATCCGGCATCAGCTTTTCCAATTCCTTCGCCGAGCACGGCTTCCGCTGCCAGGTCTGGGGCGCGCCGACGCTCGATCCTACCCCGATGATCGACCGCCGCGCCATGCGCTTCCTGAGCCAGGGCGCGGCCTGGAACCATGTTGCCATGGACCAGGCGATCGCCGATGCCGGGCTTGGCGAGACCGACATCACCAATGAGCGGACCGGCATCGTGATGGGATCCGGCGGACCCTCGACCCGCACCATCGTCGAGGCGGCCGAAACCACCATCAAGAACAACAGCCCCAAGCGCATCGGTCCATTCGCCGTGCCGAAGGCGATGTCGTCGACGGCCTCGGCCACCCTGGCCACATGGTTCAAGATCCATGGCGTCAACTACTCGATCTCGTCGGCGTGCTCGACCTCGGCGCATTGCATCGGCAACGCCTACGAGTTGATCCAGTGGGGCAAGCAGGACATGATGTTCGCCGGCGGCCACGAAGATCTCGACTGGACGATGTCGGACCTTTTCGACGCCATGGGCGCCATGTCGTCGAAGTTCAACGACAAGGCAACGGCCGCCTCGCGCGCCTATGATGTCAACCGCGACGGTTTTGTCATCGCCGGCGGCGCCGGCGTGCTGGTGCTGGAGGAATTGGAGCACGCCAAGGCGCGTGGCGCCAAGATCTATGCCGAGATCGTCGGCTATGGCGCGACCTCCGACGGCTACGACATGGTCGCGCCTTCGGGGGAAGGCGCCATCCGCTGCATGCGGCAGGCGCTTGCCACCGTCTCGACCCCGGTCGACTACATCAACACCCACGGGACCTCGACGCCGGTCGGCGATTCCAGGGAAATGGGCGCCATCCGCGAAGTGTTCGGCGACAAGATGCCCTACATCACCTCGACCAAGTCGCTCACCGGCCATTCGCTGGGGGCGGCCGGCGTGCAGGAATCGATCTATTCTATCCTGATGATGCAGGGCGGCTTCATCGGCGAGAGCGCCCATATCGAGGAGCTCGATCCGGAATTCGAGGGCATGCCGATCGTGCGCAAGCGTATCGACAACGCCAAGATCGACACCGTTTTGTCCAATTCCTTCGGTTTCGGTGGCACCAACGCAACGCTGATTTTCCAGCGCTATTCCGCATAAGGATCTGCCTTTTATGGAAGGGTTGATGAAGGGCAAGCGCGGGCTTGTCATGGGGGTCGCAAACGATCATTCGATCGCCTGGGGCATTGCCAAGAAATTGACCGAGCACGGGGCGGAGCTTGCCTTCACCTATCAGGGTGACGCCTTCGGGCGGCGCGTCAAGCCGCTCGCCGAGAAGGTGGGCGCCTCCTTGATCGTGCCTTGCGACGTCGAGGACAGCGCTTCCGTCACCGCGACCTTCGAGACGCTCGGCAAGGCCTGGGGCGGGCTGGACTTCGTGGTGCACGCCATCGGCTTTTCCGACAAGAACGAGCTCAAGGGCCTCTACGCCGACACCAGCCGCGACAATTTCGTGCGCACCATGGTGATCTCCTGCTATTCCTTCACCGAGGTCGCCCGCAACGCCGCCGCGCTCATGGGCAATGGCGGCTCGATGATCACACTGACCTATGCCGGGTCGGTGCGGGTGATGCCGAACTACAATGTCATGGGCGTCGCCAAGGCCGGGCTCGAGGCCAGCGTTCGCTACCTTGCCAATGACTACGGGCCGCGCGGCATCAGGGTGAACGGCATCTCGGCCGGACCGGTGCGTACGCTGGCCGGCTCTGGCGTTTCGGACGCCCGCCACATGTTCTCCTATCAGCAGCGGAACTCGCCTCTGCGGCGCACCGTGACCCTGGACGAAGTCGGCGGCTCGGCGCTTTACCTGCTCTCCGATCTTTCGTCGGGTGTCACCGGCGAGATCCATTATGTGGATTCCGGCTATCACATCGTTTCGATGCCGTCGCTGGAGGAGCTGAAGCAGAACGACGGTGGTCGCGAATAGTTCGCTAAGGCAAACAATATTTTCCAGTAAAATTGCAGGCATCGGCGGAAACTCATTTTAAGGAGATTTCCGCTACAAGGCCCCTTAATCCAGGGACCTTGCATGTCTGCAATCAGTAACCCGAAGCGAACACCGCTGTTCCGGCTGATCACCATCGCCAGCTCCGGCATGGGCAGTTTCATCCTCGGATTGTGGGGGTTGCAGTTCGGCTTCGGCGATGGCATAGCCGGCATGCCGGCCGAGACGATGATAGGCGCCATCGCCGCGCTGTGCGCCCTTGCCGCCGGCGGTGCGGCGATGTCGTTCTTCGCCGGCGTCGATGAATCGGTGGCCTATGTCGTCAAGGAAACCCATTTCGACAAGCTGACGGGTCTTTTGTCGCGCCAGGCCATGGTCGGCGAGATTGCCGATGCCGCCGCCGGAACGATCCGAACCGGCGAGCCGGTGTTCCTGATCGACATCGATATCGACCGCTTCAAGCAGATCAACGACGCCATCGGCTACAGCCATGGTGACGACCTTGTCCGCGCCTTCACCAGCAGGCTGAAGGAGAGCATGCCGAAGGATGCTGTGATCGGGCGCATTGGCGCCGGCGAGTTCGGCGTGCTGCTGCCGGACCGCGACATCCGTGGTTCGATCGAGCGGCTGATCGAAAAGCTCATCAGCGATATGATGGAGCCTTACCAGTTGCAGACCCACCTGCAGTCGGTCAGCCTGTCGGTGGGCATCGTGGCGATGCCGAAGGACGGCGTCGACCCGGTCCTGGTCCTGCGCCGTTCGAACCTGGCGCTGCAGAATGCACGGGCCAGCGGCGTCGGCAACTGGTCTGTCTTCCACGCCGACATGGGCCGCGTGGCCGACTATCGGCAATGGATCGAATCGGAGCTGAAGACCGCTTTCGACCGCGGCGACTTCAGTCTCCACTACCAGCCACAGCTCAACCTGCCGAGTGGTCGCGTCGTCGGCTACGAGGCGCTGATCCGCTGGAAGCATCCGGAGCGCGGCATGATTCCGCCGATGGAGTTCATTCCAATCGCCGAGGAAACCGGCATGATCAATCCGATCGGCGAATGGGTGCTGCGCAAGGCCTGCAGTGACGCCAAGCATCTGCCGCAGGACTGCTTCGTCGCCGTCAACATCTCGCCGGTCCAGTTCATGACCAGGGATTTCGTCGGCATCGTGCGCGAGGTGATGGAATCGACCGGCATCAAGCCGTCGCGGCTGGAGCTCGAGGTCACCGAGACGGCGATGATGCAGGATCGCGACCGCGCCGCCGCGATCCTGGAGCAGCTTGCCGAGATGGGGATTTCGGTGGCCGTCGACGATTTCGGGACCGGCTATTCCAATTTGAGCTACCTGATCGACTTCTCCTTCGGCAAGCTGAAGATCGACCGTTCCTTCGTCAGCCGCATCGACACCGACTCCAGTTCCGGCGCGATCGTCTCGACCATTGTCGGCCTGTCGCGGGCGCTGGGCGTCGGCATCATCGCCGAAGGCGTGGAAACAGAGAACCAGGCTACGCTGCTCAGGGCCGCGGGCTGCGAGGTGGTCCAGGGCTATCTGTTCGGCCGCCCGGCCCCGCTCAAGGTCGAGCTCGGCGAGATGCGGCCTGCCATCGAAGCGCGCGAGCCCGCCCGCATCGTCAGCCTGCATTAGAGCTACTTTCTCCTGGCGCAATTCCGGACGGAACATCGCTCCGCACTTTTCCTGGAATTGCTTTTTTCCTGGCGCAATTCCGGACGGGAAGCCGCTCCGCACTTTTCCTGGAATTGCTTTCAGCGGCGCGCCGACAACACCTTGAACATGCCGTCGCGGGCGATCTCGGTATGGTTGGCAAAAGCCTCGGACAGCACCTGTTCATAGGGAAGCTGGCGATTGGCGACCATGAATAGGCGACCGCCCGGTTTCAGCGCCTTCGACGCCGCGCGGATCATGCCGGCGCCAATGCCGGGCTCGGCGGCGCGGCCGCTGTGGAAAGGCGGGTTCATGACGATGGCATCGTAGCGCCGCTCGACCGCCTCGGTGAGCAGATCGATCCAGAAGAAGCGCGGCTCGATGGCGTCGTGGACATTCAACCTGGCTGCTTCCAGTGCTTCGAAATCCGCTTCATAGAGATCGAGCGCGGTGAGGCTCTGCGAGCGCTGCAGGACTTCCGCCGCCAGATAACCCCAGCCGGCACAGAAATCAGCGATATTGCCTTTGAGATTATCAGGCAGGCTGGCGGCCAGCAGCTTCGAACCGGCGTCAATCCTGTCAAACGAGAACATGCCAGGCGCGGTTTTGAAACCGCCCCCAACAACAAGGTCGGGGTTGCCGGCGCGCAGCGTCTCGGCTGCTTCCGTGCCGGCCCGCCGGAACCAGAAGGCAACGCCGTGATGCTTCGGCAGATGGCCTTCGAGCGGCGCCAGCGCATTGATCCGCTTGCGCAGGCTGTCGGTGCCGTCATCCTTGCCACCCGCGACAGCGATCAGCCCGCCCGGCGCAACACGCTCGAGTGCTTCGGCAATGCGCACCTCATTCTGACCCCGATGACGGCCGGCGAGCACGAGAGCCATGTCGTAGCCTTGGCCTTCCACGCGCGGCGTGACCGTGTAGCCGGACGCCTGCAAGGCGCGGAAATGCGGTCGAAAGCCTTGCACGAGATGCAACGCCGCATCGAAGCCTACGGGCAAGCGGAAGCCGGGCTCGGCGCCCAGAAAAAGAAGGCGGGCATCCTTTCGCGGCAGAGGCAGCGCCTCGGCCTCGAACGGGTAAAACAGCGTCTTCAGCGGTTCGGCGGCCATTCATCCACCCTCGAAACAAAACGGGCGCGACCTTGCGGCGCGCCCGTCTTAAACTATCCAGCCAGACCGATCAGGCGGCGTCTTCCTCGCCTTCGGCCTTCTTCTTCTCCTGGACGATTTCCTTGCCGGTCGCCTGGTCGACGACCTTCATCGACAGGCGAACCTTGCCGCGCTCGTCGAAGCCCATCAGCTTGACCCAAACCTTGTCGCCTTCCTTGACGACATCGGCGGTCTTGGCGACGCGCTCATTGGCGAGCTGCGAGATGTGGACGAGACCGTCGCGCGGGCCGAAAAAGTTGACGAAGGCGCCGAAGTCGGCCGTCTTGACGACGGTGCCTTCGTAGATTTCGCCGACTTCCGGCTCGGCGACGATGGTGTGGATCCACTTCTTCGCCGCCTCGATCTCCTTGGCGTTGGCCGAAGCGATCTTGACCGTGCCGTCGTCCTCAATGTTGATCTTGGCGCCGGTCTTCTCGACGATCTCGCGGATCACCTTGCCGCCGGAGCCGATGACGTCGCGGATCTTGTCGGTCGGGATGTGCATGACCTCGATGCGCGGCGCGAATTCGCCGAGCTCGGCCCGGGCGCCGGACAGCGCATGCGCCATCTCGCCAAGGATGTGCAGGCGGCCGTCCTTAGCCTGGCCAAGGGCGATGCCCATGATCTCCTCGGTGATGCCATCGATCTTGATGTCCATCTGCAGCGAGGTGACGCCATTGGCGGTGCCGGCGACCTTGAAGTCCATGTCGCCGAGATGGTCCTCGTCACCGAGGATGTCGGAGAGCACCGCGAAGCGCTCGCCTTCCTTGATCAGGCCCATGGCGATGCCGGCGACAGGCTTGGCCAGCGGAACACCCGCATCCATCAGCGCCAGCGAGGTGCCGCACACGGTCGCCATCGACGACGAACCATTGGATTCGGTGATCTCCGAGACGACGCGCAGCGTGTAGGGGAACTGTTCCGCCGAAGGCAGCATCGGATGGATGGCGCGCCAGGCGAGCTTGCCGTGACCGATTTCGCGGCGGCCCGGCGAGCCCATGCGGCCGGTCTCGCCGACCGAGTAAGGCGGGAAGTTGTAGTGGAGAAGGAACTTCTCCTTGTACATCCCGGTCAGCGAATCGACGAACTGCTCGTCCTCGCCGGTGCCGAGCGTGGCAACCACCAGCGCCTGGGTCTCGCCGCGGGTGAACAGCGCCGAGCCATGGGTGCGCGGCAGGACGCCGACCTCGGACACGATCTTGCGCACGGTCTTGAGATCGCGGCCGTCGATGCGCGAGCCGGTGTCGAGGATGTTCCAGCGCACGACCTTGGCCTGGAGCTCCTTGAAGACGCTGCCGATCTGCTCGGAAGTGTACTTGGCTTCCTCGCCTTCTGCCGGAGCGAAGGCGGCCTTGACCTTGGCCTTGACGGAATCGACCGCGGCATAGCGCGACTGCTTGTCGGTGATCTTGTAGGCCTCGCGAAGCTCGTCGCCGACGACCTTCAGCATCTCGGCCTCAAGCGCGGAATAATCCGGCGCGGTGAAGTCGCGCGGCTCCTTGGCGGCGACCTCGGCCAGCTTGATGATGGCATCGATGACCGGCTGGAAGCTCTTGTGGCCGAACATGACGGCGCCGAGCATCAGGTCCTCGGAGAGTTCCTTGGCCTCGGATTCGACCATCAGCACGGCGTCGGCGGTGCCGGCGACGACGAGGTCGAGCTTGGATTCCTGCATCTCGTCGATATGCGGATTGAGCACATATTCGCCGTTGATATAACCGACGCGGGCGCCGCCGATCGGACCCATGAAGGGCACGCCCGAAAGCGTGAGCGCGGCGGAGGTGGCGACGATCGACAGGATGTCCGGATCGTTCTCGAGGTCATGTTGCACGACGGTGACGACGATCTGGGTGTCGTTCTTGTAGCCGTCGGCGAAAAGCGGGCGGATCGGACGGTCGATCAGGCGGGAAACCAGCGTTTCCTTTTCGCTCGGACGCCCCTCGCGCTTGAAGTAGCCGCCCGGGATCTTGCCGGCGGCATAGGTCTTTTCCTGGTAGTTGACGGTGAGCGGGAAGAAATCGAGGCCGGGCTTCGGCTCCTTCATCGAGACGACGGTGGCCAGAACCACGGTCTCGCCATAGGTGGCGAGCACCGCGCCGTCAGCCTGGCGGGCGATCTTGCCGGTCTCCAGGATGAGCGGACGGCCGCCCCATTCGATTTCCACTTTGTGATGATTGAACATATCTTGTCCTTCATATGCGGAAAGGGCCGCACCGTCCTAACGGTCGCGGGTTCTCCCTTTCCTGGCTTCCTTCGGGCAGCCACGGGCAAGACAACGGGAAGCTCGACAGATCCGGCGCAAGGCCGAGCGAGCATCCTGCAATCCTGCCCCATGACCGTCCATGGGCGGTTCCGGATAGCCCTCTGCGGTCCGGAACCCGATTGGCCGGCTGGTCGGCCGGCCTTGCGCTTGACGCCGGAAACGCTGTTTCCGGAACGCGCCATGCGCGCAGGCGAATTTCCTTTTCAGCATTGCGGCAGCGGACTATCCGATGCGCCAATGCGCGACCGGCGGGCCCCCTTGGAGAGCCCGCCGGTCAATTGGTCAGCGACGGAGACCGAGCTTGTCGATCAGCGTCTGGTAGCGCGCATCATCCTTGCGCTTGAGATAATCAAGCAGGCTGCGGCGCTGGGAAACCAGAGCAAGCAGGCCACGGCGGGAATGGTTGTCCTTCTTGTGGTCCTTGAAATGCTCGGTCAGGTTCTTGATGCGCTCGGAAAGAATGGCAACCTGGACTTCCGGAGATCCGGTATCGCCTTTCGCAGTCGCGAATTCGGTCATCAGTTCTTTCTTGCGCTCGGCAGTAATCGACATCGTGCTTTTCCTTATCTGTTGGAGGAAACGGGACGCCCACAGCCGGGATGTCGTCCAGCAGGGGCCAGTGCAAGCGACGCGTCAGGGCGCGAAGCTGCGGCGCATATAGTGCAATTCCGGAAAAAACACCAGCCCAATTGTCAAGCCGGCTTGTCGCAGGTTCCGGCGGCGAAAACGGGGGCATTCAAAGGCTACAACCACTTCTTCCCTTTGAAGAACGCGATCAGCCCGACAGCAACGACCGCCATGAACAGCAGCGACGCCGGATAACCGTAATAGGCTTTCAGCTCGGGCATGTTCCAGGGCGAGCTTTCCGGGTCGAAATTCATGCCCCAGACGCCGACCAGGAAGGTCAGCGGCATGAAGATCACCGAGACGATCGTCAGATAGGAAATGACGTCGTTGGTGCGGGCCTGGGACAGCGAGAGATGCATCTCGATCAGGCCGGTGAGCATGTCGCGCTGGTTCTCGACCAGCTCGATCAGCCGCAGCGAATGGTCGAGCGTGTCGTTGAAGAAGATCTTGGTTTCGGCCTTCACGAAGGGCACGTCGTTGCGGATCAGCGTCGCCAGCGCATCGCGCATCGGCCACAGCACGCCCTTGAGCACGTTGGCGTCGCGCCTGAGCTCATGCAGCTGCCGCATCTGATGCTTGTGCGGCTTGTTCAGCATCTCGTCCTCGATGCCGTCGACCAGTTCGCTCGCCGCCTCGATCGGCGGGAAATAGCTGTCGACAATTGCATCGATCAGCGCATAGGCAAGATAGTCGGCACCGCGCGAGCGCAGCCGGTTCGGCATCGCGGCCGCGATGCGCTTGCGCACCGGATCGAACGGATCGCCCTCGCGTTCCTGGAAAGTGACGACGAAATTCCGGCCGAAGAACAGCGAGATCTGCTCGTAGCGATGCGCGGTGACATCGTCGATCATGCGCATGACGACGAAGGCATGGTCCTCGAAGAAATCCACCTTGGGCCGCTGCCCGGTGTTGACGACGTCCTCCAGCGCCAGCGGGTGGAGGTTGAAGATACGGCCGATCTCCTCGATCAGCGGAATGTTGGCAAGCCCCGTGCAGTCCAGCCAGACGACAGGCCATTTCTCGCAATGGGTGTTGAGGTCGTCGATCGAGGCATTGTCGATGGTTTCGTATTTCTGCGGCGAGATCAATGTCAGCCGAAGCTCGCTGCGGCGTGCCGCCGGATCGGCGATCAGCGTGCCTGGCGACGCCCCGACCGGCGGCCGGCGGGTTCTCAGCGGCGCCCTCTTGTTGCCTGTATCAGCCTTGGCCATGAGATCCCTGAAGCGCGGCACCCAGTGGAGGTTAGACGACCGGATTCACCCGGCAAAGACCCGCTTGGGCTTGAACATGCCCTGCTCGATGGCGCCGATGGCGACGAGCCTGCCGCGCGCGGTGGCGCAGGCCTCCTCCGCCTCGACCGGCGCATCGCGGCCGCGAATGATAACGGGATTGCCGAGGCGGATCTTCGTCGCCGCGTCGTCGCTGACCGCGACTTGCGGCAGGCAATCGAGCGCCGCCGCCGTTTCGACCAGCAGCGCGTCGATGGCGCTGAAATCGACCGGCACCTCGGCCTTATCCGGACTTTCTTCAGTCTTGCCGCCAAAACGGGCCGCTTCCAGTTCGGCTACCGTGACGAAATCGTTCGGCGTGAACGGCTCGACCTCGAGGCGGCGCAATTCAGCGATATGGCCGAAGCAGCCGAGATCGCGGCCCATGTCGCGCGCCAGCGAGCGCACATACGTGCCCTTGCCGCATTCGACCTCGAAGACGGTCTTGTCGGCATTGTGCTC
The DNA here is from genome assembly GCF_003997405.1 of Mesorhizobium sp. M2A.F.Ca.ET.042.01.1.1. NCBI lineage: Bacteria > Pseudomonadati > Pseudomonadota > Alphaproteobacteria > Hyphomicrobiales > Phyllobacteriaceae > Mesorhizobium > Mesorhizobium sp. M2A.F.Ca.ET.042.01.1.1. The sequence continues at coordinate 5,336 of NZ_RZRX01000001.1, read as the reverse complement.
GATAATATCCAAACGGCCGATTTCAATTTCCCGCGCGGGTATCTCGACCGTCTCGCCGTCGCGGGCGAGATCATAGGCGCGCTCGCCGGCGATCTTGATGGCCGAGAATTGCGGCGGCGTCTGCATGATGACGCCGGTGTATTTCGGCAGCAGCGCCCGCAGCTCGGCCTCGGCCGGGCGCCGATCGGAGCTGTTGGTCACCGGGCCTTCGAGGTCGTCGGTCGAGCGCTCCTCGCCCCAGGCGACGGTGAAGCGGTAGATCTTGGCGCCATCCTGCACGTAGGGAACGGTCTTGGTCGCTTCGCCAAGCGCGATCGGCAGCATGCCGGAAGCGAGCGGATCGAGCGTGCCGGCATGGCCGGCCTTCTCGGCCTGAAACAGCCATTTGATCTTGGAAACGGCCTCGGTCGAGCCCATGCCGACCGGTTTGTCCAGCACCACCCAGCCGGAGACCGGCCGACCCTTCTTCTTGCCGCGCCGCGCCACTATTCCTCGTCCTTGCCGTTGTTCTTGCCGTCGCCGAGATCGCGCGCCACTTCGGGCGATTTCAGCAGTTCATTGATCTTCGCGAAATTGTCGAAGGATGTATCGAGCCGGAAGCGGAACTCCGGCATATACTTCATCTGCCTCAGAGCGCCCGAAACACGGCCGCGGATGAACTTCGCGTGCCTGTTGAGCGCCTCGACCACGGCATTGTCGTCAGCCGCGCCAAGCGGCGAGACGAAGACGGTGGCGATCTTGAGATCGGGCGACATGCGCACCTCGGAGACCGACACGACGCTGTTCTCGACCACCGGATCGATGATCTCGCCGCGCTGCAGCGTTTCGGAAAGGGCATGGCGCACCTGCTCGCCGACGCGCAGCATGCGCTGGGAGGGGCCTGACGTTGTCGAACGTGACATTTCTTCGGTCCTGAAATCGTGAAGCGCGGGATGGGACCACGCCACATGTCTCAAATGCATGAGCGGTCTGGGCGGCAGCCTTGCGGCCGCCGCCCGTTCATTTCGGCAAGTATACCCGAATTAGAGCGTCCTGCTCACCATCTCGACGCGGAAGCACTCGATGACGTCGCCGACGCGCATGTCCTCGTAGTTCTGGAAGGCCATGCCGCATTCCTGGCCGCCCGGCACCTCCGAAACCTCGTCCTTGAAGCGCTTGAGCGTCTTCAACGTGCCTTCGTGGACGACGACGTTGTCGCGGATCAGGCGCACGCCCGCACCACGCTCGACCTTGCCTTCGGTGACGCGGCAGCCGGCGATCTTGCCGACCTTGGAGATGTCGAAGATCTCGAGGATCTCGGCATTGCCGATGAAGGTCTCGCGCCGCTCCGGCGAAAGCATGCCGGAAAGGGCCGCCTTCACGTCGTCGACGAGGTTGTAGATGATCGAGTAGTAGCGGATCTCGATGCCCGCGGCCGCTGCCGCGGTGCGCGCCTGCGCATTGGCGCGGACGTTGAAGCCGATGATCGCGGCACCCGACGTCTCGGCCAGCGAGACGTCGCTTTCGGTGATGCCGCCGGCGCCCGAATGGACGATCCGCACCCTGACCTCGTCGTTGCCGAGCTTTTCCAGAGCGGCGTTGATCGCCTCGATGGAGCCCTGCACGTCGCCCTTGATGACCAGCGGGAATTCCTTCAGCCCGCTCGTCTGCAACTGGGACATCATCTGTTCGAGCGAGCCGCGCTGGCCGGCATGCTTGGCCACCGCCTTGTCGCGCGCCAGGCGCTGACGGTATTCGGTGATCTCGCGGGCGCGAGCCTCGTTGTTGACAACGGCGAAACGGTCGCCGGCCTGCGGCGTGCCCTGAAGGCCAAGCACCTCGACCGGCATCGCCGGCGGCGCTTCCGGCACATGCTCGCCGCGGTCGTCGACAAGCGCGCGCACACGGCCCCACTCGTTGCCGGCGACAATGATGTCGCCCGGCATCAGCGTGCCGGTCTGCACCAGAACGGTGGCGACCGGACCGCGGCCCTTGTCGAGCTTGGCTTCGATCACCGCGCCTTCGGCGGTGCGGTCAGGATTGGCCTTGAGGTCGAGAACTTCGGCCTGCAGCAGGATCGCTTCGAGCAGCTTGTCGAGATTGGTGCCCTTGGTCGCCGAAACCTCGACGTCCAGCACCTCGCCGCCCATCGATTCCACGAACACCTCGTGGCGCAGCAGCTCGGTCCGCACCTTCTGCGGATCGGCGTCGCGCTTGTCGATCTTGTTGATCGCCACGATGATCGGCACGCCGGCCGCCTTGGCGTGGTTGATCGATTCGATCGTCTGCGGCATCACGCTGTCGTCCGCCGCCACCACCAGCACGGCGATGTCGGTGACCTGGGCGCCGCGGGCGCGCATGGCCGTGAAGGCGGCGTGGCCGGGCGTGTCGATGAAGGTGATCTTCTGACCGTTCTTCTCGATCTGGTAGGCGCCGATATGCTGGGTGATGCCGCCGGCCTCGCCGGAGACGACATTGGCGTTGCGGATGGCATCGAGCAGCGAGGTCTTGCCGTGGTCGACATGGCCCATGATGGTCACGACCGGCGGACGCGACACCAGGTCCTCGGGACGGTCGGCGATGTTGAACAGGCCTTCCTCGATGTCGGACTCCGCAACGCGGCGGACCGTATGGCCAAATTCGGAAGCGACCAGCTCGGCCGTGTCGGCGTCGATGACGTCGCCCGGCTTCAGGATCTGGCCCTGCTTCATGAAGTACTTGACCACATCCACGGCGCGCTCGGACATGCGCTGCGCCAGTTCCTGGATGGTGATGGTTTCGGGCAGGATCACTTCGCGCATGACTTTCTCGCGCGGCTCATTGTGCATCGCGCGTTTGAATTTTTCCTGGCGGCGGCGCATTGACGACAGCGAACGGCCGCGCGCATCTTCGTCCGACAGCGCGGTGTTCAGCGTCAGCTTGCCGCGGCGGCGATCTTCCTCGCCCTTGGTCGGTTTGGCGGGCCGCGCCACTTCCGGCGTTGCAAGGCGCCGGGCAGGCGCACCGGCGCCTGCGCCACCGCCGGCACCTGTGCGCCTCGGCTTGGCCTCTTCTTCGTCATCGGCCGTAGCGACATCGGCTGCCTGCGGCGCGCGACGGCGAGCCTCTTCCTCGGCACGACGCCGCGACTCGGCCTCGGCCTGCAGGCGCGCTTCCTCCTCGGCCTGACGGCGCGCGGATTCGTCGCGCTCGCGCTTGCGGCGTTCCTCTTCCTCGGCGCGGCGCTTGGCATCCTCCTGAGCGCGCTGGCGATCCTCGGCCTCGCGGGCCTTGGAGCCTTCCAACGCCCTGCGGCGCGCTTCCATCTCGCCGCGTGACAGCTCGTTCAGGACCATGCCCGAACGTTCCGGCGGCGGAGGCGGCGCCTTCGGCGCTTCCTGCACGACAGGCGCGGCGGCGACAGGAGCGGGCGCGGCGGGCTTCGGCGTGAACACGGACGGCGCCACCGGCTCCGGCTTGTCGCCAGGCAGCGAGAACTTGCGCTTCTTGGTCTCGACGACGACCGACTTGGTGCGCCCATGCGAGAAATTCTGGCGCACGGTGCCCTGCTCGAGGCCGGGGCGCTTCAGCGTCAAGGTCTTCTTCGGCGTAACGCTCAACGTCTTGTCGTCGCCCGATTTCGTATCGTTCATTCCATATCCTCTGCGGCATCATCTTCGTCGGCAACGGCCGCAAGCACTGCCAGATCGTTCGGGGTACCGCCCCGATATCGGTCGAGCGCAACAACGCGCTTCTCAACCGCCAGTCCCGCGTCCTGCGCGAGGACGGCAGCATGTATCACATTTGTACCCCCCAATGCCAAGCTCAACTCGGCCTCGGAGAAAAGTTTGTAGGCAAGGATGGCAGGACCGCCGAGATGGACGGTCGCCCGCCGCGCCTGACTGATCTTGCGGACACCGTCGTCCGACGCCTCCGCCGCATGCAGAACGAGCGACGCCTGCCCGTCGCGCACAGCACCCTCGACCTTGGCGGCGCCAAGAACGACGGCGCCCGCCTTGCGGGCAAGGCCAAGCATACCCAGAGCGTATCTGGAGAGCAGCCCGTCGACCATGCCGCCGAGATCGGACGGAACGGTCACCTGCGCCTTGAATGCGCGGGCAAACAGGTTCTTCGCCGCTGCCTTCTCGATATGTAGGCGATCGGCGGTGACCCAGCAACCGCGGCCGGGCAGATTTCTCTTGATGTCCGGAACGACGGCCGAATCCGGGCCGACGACGAAGCGGATCAGTTCATCCGCTTCGGCCTGCCTTCGCGTAACGATGCAAGTGCGATCGTTCATCTCGTCTACGGGCTTTGCGATTGGTGGTCACCTCACGCACCGACGGTTTCGCCGGTTGCTGCCTCTTCGGCGGCGAGTTCTTCCTCGGTGATCCAGCCGGCCTGCCTGCGGGCGGCGAGCACCATCTGCTCGGCCTCGGCGCGCGAGACGCCATGAGAGGCCAAAACGCCCGGATAGACCTTGGTCTCGCCGTCCTTGCGCTCTTTCCAGCCGATCAGGTCGTCGGCGGCATAGCCGGCGAAATCCTCGATCGTCTTCACGCCGTCCTCGCCAAGCGTCACCATCATGGCGGTGGTGACGCCGGGGATCTCGCGCAGCTCGTCCTTGACGCCCAGCGCCTTGCGCTTTTCGTCATGCTCGGCCTCGATCTTCTCCAGATATTCGCGGGCGCGGGTCTGGATTTCCGAAGCGGTGTCCTCGTCGAAGCCGTCGATGGAGGAGATTTCGCCCGAGTCAACATAGGCGACTTCCTCGACGCTGGTGAAGCCTTCCGAGGCAAGCACCTGGCCGACCATCTCGTCGACGTCGAGGGCTTCCATGAACAGCGCCGAACGCTCGACGAATTCCTTCTGGCGGCGCTCGCTCTCTTCCTGCTCGGTCAGGATGTCGATGTCCCAGCCGGTGAGCTGCGAGGCCAGGCGCACGTTCTGGCCGCGGCGGCCGATGGCCAGCGACAGCTGGTCGTCCGGCACCACCACCTCGATGCGCTCGGCGTCCTCGTCGAGCACCACCTTGGCGACTTCCGCCGGCTGCAGCGCGTTGACGATGAAGGAAGCGGCCGAAGGCGACCACGGGATGATGTCGATCTTCTCGCCCTGCAATTCGCCGACCACAGCCTGGACGCGGCTGCCGCGCATACCGACGCAGGCGCCGACCGGATCGATCGAGGAATCGCGCGAGATGACGGCGATCTTGGCGCGCGAGCCGGGGTCGCGGGCGACCGACTTGATCTCGATGATGCCGTCGTAGATTTCCGGCACTTCCATGGTGAAGAGCTTGGCCATGAACTGCGGATGGGTGCGCGACAGGAATATCTGCGGGCCGCGCTGCTCGCGGCGCACGTCGTAGACATAGGCGC